>DASQRV010000436.1:0-3561 GCA_035642735.1 Steroidobacteraceae bacterium | reverse complement strand
TCGTAGGGCGCATCGAGCGACTTCGCCATCAGGCCCTCATGCCCGGCGGCGAGCGCCGCGTCGTAGAACTCGCGCGCCGCGGATTCCGACGCGGTCACCAGTCGTGGCATCAGCACGGCGGCGGGAACGGCGCGCCCGAGCGCCTCGATCCGCTCGCGCGTCGGGCGGTCGACGATGCTCTGCTCCCCGATCCGCAGACAATCGAAAAAGAACGCCGCGAGCGGCAGCCCGCTGCGCAGCGCTTCGACATCGAGCCTCCGCCCCACACGCCGCATGGTGATCTGGAAAGGATGCGGCCGACCCGCGGCATCGACCGCGATCGCTTCGCCGTCGATGATCAGCGACTGCGCCGGTAGCGTGCGCGCGAGCTCGACGATCTCCGGCAACGCCGCCGTGACATCGTTCAGGCCGCGCGTGTAGATGCGCACCTCGTCGCCGCGCTTGTGCACCTGGATGCGGGCGCCGTCCATCTTCCACTCGAAGGCCGCCTCGCCGCCGAGCTCGCCCAGTGCCGTGGCGACATCCGGCGCCGTCTGGGCCAGCATCGGGGCGACCGGCACGAAGAGCTCGAGCTGAAACGTCCCGAGCGCCGCGGCGCCGCCGCGCAGTGCGGCCTGCGCCACCGCGCCGAGATCACGGGCATACATCGCGGCGCGGCGCACCTGTGGTGCGCTGACCTGCGCGGCCGCGGCGATTGCCTCCACCATGACTCCTTGCAGCGCGCCCTGACGCAGCTCCCCGACGAGCAGTTGCAGCAGCAAGCTCTGCTCGGGGGTGGTGGCGAGCGCGAACAGCTCGCGCAATGCCGCCGCGCGGTGTGTGGCGGAGCTTGCACCGCCGATGGCGGCGAGCGCGCTGAGCCGCCGGTCCACTTCGGCAATCGACAGCGTCGGCACGTCCGCCGCTGGCAGCGCGGTCGTGCGGCTCACGGCGGCGGGGCCGATGCCGATACGGCCCTGCGTCATCTCTCCCGAGAGATAGTGCACGGCGATCCCGATCTCCTCGGGCTGAAGCTGCGTGAGGAGTGCAGCGAGCTCACGGATCTTCGCCGAGCGGGCCGCAGTGGCGCCGACGCGCTGCGAGGTATCGGCGAGGGTTACGAACAGCGTCACGGGCCGCCGTCAATGCATCGTCTCGGCGAGAGCCGCCATGTTCTGAGCTGTTACGTGAATGAGGCCGCCGCGCGGGCTGTCGATGTCGGCTATCAGCATGAAGGCTATCCCGAGCAGCAGCGGCAGAATGAGGAGCACCAGGCTACGTACGGTTGCGCCGCTCGTCGCATAGCCGACCAAGACGCAGCACAGCAGGGCGATCAGCAACATCAGCAGCCACGCCGCGGTCGGGATGCGGTTCCACCAGGCGGCCTGCGTGTAACCCTGCGAGTTGAGGACGTCGTTCATCCCCGCGGCTGCCAGCGCCGTGAGAGCGCTGGGTTGCGCGAGCGCAGCGTTCTGCACGGCAGACCACAGCTGCTCCTGCAGCTGAGCGATTCGCTGTCTGATCTCTACGCGCTGGCCCTCCTCGCGGGTCCGATACAAAAGGATGCGCTCATCGAGGTAGCTGCGCAGCAGCGTGCGCGTCGCCGCGGCATCGCCGGCCGGCAGGAGTCCGGCGCGCACATACTCCGTGCCGATCGCGTTAGCCTCCTCCGCTTCGTAGACTTTGCGTTGATCGTAGCGGCTGACGGCCATGGAGAAGGTGAACCCGACGATCAGCCCGAGGAGCGTCAGTGATGCGGTGAGTATGATGCTGAAGGTCTCCGGCGCATGTCCGCCATGGGCCTCCTGCCGGCGGCGCACGGCGGCGCCGAGCTGGGAGCACAGCCACAACCCGATCAGGGACAGTACGAAAACCAACAAAGGGTAATCAGTCAGTCTCGGCATGCGCCGCCAGGCCCCCCTGCGCTATCTGGTGGTCTTTTGCCCGCATTATTGCCGATCACCCCCGGGTGCGCATCTTCCGGCCGGCGCGTCGAACGGTTGAGAGCTTGCGCCCGGGCGTCCACTGCGGCTACATGGCACGCCGTATGATGCAACTCCGGGAGAGCTCACGAGACCGGGTCAGGGAGCACGATCATGTGGACGGTGCAGTTGCTGGCAGGGGTGAGTCTGGCAGTGGCTCTGTCGCAGCCCGCCGGCGCGGCGGTGCCGCAGACCATGCGCGCCGCCGCGATCGACAAGGCCGGCGGGCCGGAGGTCATCACGCTGCATACCCTGCCGGTGCCGCGGCCGGCGGCGGACGAGGTGTTGATCGCCGTGCACACCGCGGGCGTCGCGTCGTGGGACGTGTACGTTCGCCAGCACCCCGAGGCGCTCAAACATTCCCACTTTCCCCTGGTGCTCGGTACCGACGGCTCGGGGGTCATCGCCGCGGTCGGCTCGCAGGTGCGCGGCTTCAAACCGGGCGATGAGGTCTATACCTACAGCTGGGACAACCCGCAAGGCGGCTTCTACGCCGAGTACGTGGCAGTGCCAGCGGAGCGGGTCGGTCACCTGCCGCCGGGCATGAGCCTGCGGGATGCCGGAGCGATCGCCACGACTGCGCTCACCGCGATCCAGGGAATCGACGACAACCTGCGCATCAAGTCCGGCGAGACGCTGATCATTCACGGCGCGGCGGGAGGCGTTGGCAGTCTGGCGGTGCAGTTCGCCAGGCTGCGCGGCGCACGGGTGCTCGCCACGGCTACCGGAGAGGATGGTGCGAGCTTCGTGAAGCGCCTCGGAGCGGACGCCGTGGTCGATGGCCGCAAGGCCGATATCGTCGCCGCCGCGCGCCAGTTCGCCCCGGGGGGAGTCGATGCGGTGTTGGCATTCGCTGGCGGTGACGCCCTCGAGCGCTGCCTCGATGCGCTGAAGTCCGGCGGTCGCGTAGCCTTCCCCTTAGGAGTAAGCCCCGAGCCCAAGCCACGCGTAGAGCTGAGAAGCGCGACCCGCTATAACGCGGTGGCGGGGCCAGCGGAGTTCGAGCGGCTCAACCAGGCGATCATTGCGGCGAAGCTGCAGGTGGCCATCGAGGCGGAGTATCCGCTCGCCGATGCCGCCAAGGCGCAGCAGCGCATCGAGGCCGGACACGTGCTCGGCAAGGTGGTGCTGCGGATCCGCTGAGGCCCGCGCGCCCAGGCTGCGCGACTACCCGGCGGGTGCCGCGCCGCCTTCACGACGCCGCCGTTCGACGAAGGCTTCGAGTTGCTCCTGCACGGCGGCATCGAGCGCCGGCGGTTGAAAACCCGCGAGCGTGTCGCGCCACACGGTCGTGGCGCGCTCCGTCGCCGTCTTCGAGCCGGCTTCCACCCACGCGCCGTAGTTGCGCCAGTCCGAGACCAATGGCGCGTAGAAGGCATCGCGGTAACGCTGCATGGTGTGGGCTGCGGCGAAGAAGTGGCCACCCGGCCCGACCTCGGCCACCGCATCGATTCCGATTTCCTCCGGCGTCGCCGCTACGGGCTGGAAGAGCTCGGCGAACATCTGCAGCATCTCGACATCGAGAATGAACTTCTCGAACGAAGCGTTGAGTCCGCCTTCGAGCCAGCCGGCGGCGTGCAGGAGGAAGTGACAGCCGCCA
>DASQRV010000435.1:0-2882 GCA_035642735.1 Steroidobacteraceae bacterium | reverse complement strand
CGTTGAGCTTCGTCGGTTCAGTGATCCCGAATCCTGCGAATCCTCTCGGTCCCCCCCTCTGTCCGGCGAGCACACCGGGAACCTCGATCTGCGTCTTCGACCCGCTCGTCATCCAGCCGTAGGGCGCATGCTCAGGCGAAGAAGGGCGGCCAGGCGGCCGCCCTTCTTCTTTGCCCGCTACAATGCCCGGCCATGTTCCGCCGCGCTCCCGAAAACGCGAACGCTCCGGCCGAGGATCGCCCGGGCTTCATCCGCCGCCTGCGCAACCGCCTCAACCGCGGCAATTCCTGGCTCACCCAGGATATTTCGGACCTGCTGCGCGGCCGCGAGATCGATGCCGCGATCCTGGAAGAGCTCGAGACGCGGCTCATCACCGCCGATGTCGGCGTCGAGGCTACCGAGCGCATCCTCGAGGGGCTGCGGCGGCGCGTGGCGCGGCGCGAGCTCACGGATGCGCGCGCGCTGATCACGGCGCTGCGCGAGGCCATCGTGGAGATTCTCGCGCCCGTCGCCGTGCCGCTGCGCATCGATCCCGCGTATCGCCCGTACGTGATCCTGGTGGTCGGGGTCAACGGCTCGGGCAAGACCACTACCATTGGGAAGCTCGCGCGGCGCTGCGCCGCCGAGGGCCACTCGGTGCTCCTCGCTGCGGGTGACACCTTTCGCGCGGCGGCCATCGAGCAGCTCAAGGTGTGGGCCGAGCGCACCGGAGCGGACTTCGCCGCGCAGCTGCCGGGTGCGGATCCCGGGGCCGTCGTCTTCGATGCCCTCTTCGCCGCGCGGGCGCGCGGGAGCGAGGTGGTGCTCGCGGACACCGCCGGGCGGCTGCACAGCCAGTCGCACCTCATGGAGGAGTTGAAGAAGGTCAGGCGCGTGATACAGCGCTTCGATGCCACCGCCCCGCACGAGGTGCTGCTGGTGCTCGACGCCAACCAGGGCCAGAACGCACTCGTCCAGGCCCGTCAGTTCCACCAGGCGATTGGGGTCACCGGCCTCGTCCTCACCAAGCTCGACGGCACAGCGAAAGGCGGCATCGTCATCGCGATCGCCAACGAGCTCGGTATACCGATCCGCTACATCGGCGTCGGCGAGGCGGCCGAGGACTTCGGCGAGTTCGACGCGACGGCTTTCGCCACGGCGCTCATCGAGGGGCCGGAGGCTCGCCCCGCCACCTCCGGCGGCGAAGCAGGCGCGGCATGATCGTCTTCGATCGCGTGAGCAAGCGCTACGCCAACGGCCGCGAGGCGCTCAATAACGTCAGCTTCAACATCCACAACGGTGAGATGGTGTTCCTCACCGGCCGCTCGGGCGCGGGCAAGAGCACCGTGCTGAAGCTGATCGCAGTGCTCGAGCGCCCGACGCGCGGGGCGGTGGTGGTGGCGGGGCGCAACACCCACGCCCTGAAGTCGCGCCATGTCGCCGCCTTCCGCCGCAACATTGGCGTCGTGTTCCAGGACCACAAGCTGCTCGCTGATCGCCCGGTCTACGACAACGTCGCGCTCCCCCTGGCGGTGGCGGCGACACCGCTCAAGGAGATCGACCGGCGGGTGCGCGCCGCGCTCGATCAGGTGGGACTCCTCGGCAAGGAGCGCGTGCTCCCGCTCGAGCTGTCGGTCGGCGAGCAGCAGCGCGTCGGCATCGCGCGCGCCGTGGTCAGCAAGCCGCCGCTGCTGATCGCCGATGAGCCTACGGGGAACCTCGACCCCGATCTGTCGCAGGAGGTGATGAGGCTGTTCCGGCGCTTCCAGGACGTCGGTGTCACAGTGGTGATCGCGAGCCACGATCACCACCTGGTACGCGAATTCGGCCAGCGGGTGATCGTGCTCGAGAACGGCCGTGTGCAGGGCGACGCCGCCGACCCGTTGCCCTCGGTGCTGGCCGTCCGATGAGTGTCGGAGTCGCGAGCGGCCGCCACCTGCACGCCCTGTTGAGCTCGCTCGGCCGGCTCGCACGCAGCCCGCTCGCCACGTTGCTGACGCTGCTCGTGATCGCGCTGGCACTCGCACTGCCGACGGCCCTGCGGCTGTTCGTGACCAACGCCCAGGCGGCAACCGGCGACTTCGCCAACGCGATCGATCTGTCGGTATTCCTCAAGACCGATGTATCGGTTGTCAAGGCACAGCAGCTGGCGCAGGCGGCGCAGCGGCGGCACGATGTCGCGTCGGTTACGCTCATCCCGGCGGACAAGGGACTCGAGGACTTCCGCACCTACTCGGGATTCGGCGACGCACTGGTGGCACTGAAGGAAAACCCGCTGCCTCACGTGTTGCACGTGCGGCCGCAACCCGAGTACAGCTCGGCCAGCGCGCTCGAAGCACTGCGCGCCTACTTCAAGGCCTGGCCGGAAGTGGACCTCGTGCAGGTCGACTCGGAGTGGGTCATGCGCTTCAACGCGATACTCGAGGTGCTGCGGCGGCTGCTGCTCATCGCCGCCGCGCTGCTCGGAATCGGCGTGCTGGCGGTCATCGGTAACACCATCCGGCTCGAGATCGCCGCGCGGCGCGCCGAGATCGAGGTGACCAAGCTCGTCGGCGGCTCCAACGCCTTCGTGCGCCGCCCCTTCCTCTACACCGGCGTCCTGTACGGTGTGGGTGGCGCGCTGCTCGCATGGGGCATCATCGCGGTCACGATCGCAGTGCTCGGCGAGCCGGTCGCGACGCTCTCGCGGCTCTACGGCGGCCGCTACCTGCTGCACGGCCCGGCGCCCATGGATATCGGCATTCTGCTCGGCGCAGGCGCGGTGCTCGGATGGCTCGGGGCGTGGATCTCCGCCGCGCGGCACCTGCGCAGCATCGAGCCGCGCGCCTGAAACCACCCCAAGAAAACCACCCCGGTTAATTGCGCTTGCCATGCCCGGCGAGCGAACAGGGGGCAGCAAGACG
>DASQRV010000434.1:0-2521 GCA_035642735.1 Steroidobacteraceae bacterium | reverse complement strand
GCCATCTTCGGGTTCCAGAAGCGGGTCTGGTGTCCGAAATGGACACCCGCTTCCAGCATCTGTCGCATGGACACGCCGGACATGAAAGACTCCTGCTCGGGTTGAGCCTCCGCGCATCCCCGTGACCATCCCGGAACGCCTCGCAGGGAGAGCGGTTCGCGGGACACCCAGTCGACGGTGTTAACGATGCGCGTGTGGGTTGCGTTGCCAAAAAAGGCCGCGCTTTATACCATGAAGGCCTCGTCGGAACAACGTCTTACACGTCCTCAGACCACCCTTGGTGTCCGGCGCCGCCGACCCCATTTCGGAGCCTATGCACGTCACCATCAAATCCCCGGAAGAGCAGCAAAAAATGCGCGTCGCGGGGCGCCTCGCCGCCGAGGTGCTCGACATGATCGGCGAGCACGTTGTGCCGGGGGTGACCACCGAGGAGCTCGACCGGATCTGCCACGACTACATCGTGAACGTGCAGCGCTCGGTGCCGGCGAACCTGAACTATCGCGGCTTTCCCAAGACCATCTGCACCTCGGTCAATCACGTGGTCTGTCACGGCATCCCGAACGACAAGCGCCTGAAGGCCGGCGACATCGTCAATATCGACGTCACGGTGATCCGCGATGGCTTCCATGGCGACACCAGTCGCATGTACTTCGTCGGCAAGGCTCCGCCGCACGCCCAGCGCCTCGCCGAGACGTGCTTCGCCGCCATGTGGCGCGGCATCGACACCGTGCGTCCCGGCGCGCATCTCGGCGACATCGGCCATGCGATCCAGAGCTTCGTCGAGGAGCAAGACTACTCGGTGGTGCGCGAGTACTGCGGTCACGGCATCGGGCGCGTCTACCACGAGGACCCGCAGGTGCTGCATTACGGTGAGGCGGGCACGGGGCTCGAGCTGAAGACCGGCATGACCTTCACGATCGAGCCGATGGTGAACGCCGGCAAGCGCCACGTGCGGCTGCTCCCCGACGGCTGGACCGTGATCACCAAGGACCACTCGCTGTCGGCGCAGTGGGAGCACACGGTGCTGGTCACCGAGACCGGGGTCGACGTGCTGACGCTCGGCGCCAACGGCGCGCGGCCGCCAAGCCGCTCGCAGCCCTGAGGCCGCGGACGCACCGATGGGCGCTGTGGATACAGAGCTGCTCGATCAAACCCTCCCGTCACCCGCTCCTTCTCCTCCCTGGCCGTTGCTCGCGGGGCTCCCGGCGCAGCTGGCCGCGGACGCGAACCCGCGCGCCTGGCGGGAGCTCCTGCGCCGCGCTCACGAAGAGCTGAAACAGCGCTTCCTCGCCGAGGAGCCGGTCGAGGCGCTCGTGCACGCGCGCGCCGCGCTCATCGATGCGGTGCTGCGCGAGGCCTGGCGCCTGCACTGTGCACCGCATGCGAGCTGGGCGCTCGCCGCGGTCGGCGGCTACGGCCGCGGTGAGCTGCACCCGGCCTCCGACATCGACATCCTGTTGCTCGTGCCGCAGTCACCGGACGCCGGCGGCGGCGCCGCGGTGGAGCGGCTGGTGACCTTCCTGTGGGATATCGGGCTCGAGGTCGGCCACAGCGTGCGCACGATCGCGGAGTGCCGCGAAGAGTGCGTCGGCGATGTGAGCGTCATGACGACGCTGCTGGAAGCGCGCCTGCTCGCCGGCAGCGCCCCGCTGTTCGCGGCCATGCGCGCCGGACTCGCTCCCGAGCACATCTGGCCGGTGAAGCAGTTCTTCGAGGCCAAGGTCCGCGAGCAGACCGAGCGGCACCTCAAGGCCAACGACACCGCCTATAACCTCGAGCCCAACGTCAAGACCGGCCCCGGCGGGCTGCGCGACATCCAGACCATCGCCTGGGTGGCGAAGCGGCAGTTCGGCGCCGACACCCTCGATGGACTCGCGACCCAGGGGTTCCTGAGCGCCGCGGAGCTGCGGCGGCTGACGCAGGCGCAGGGGTTCCTGTGGAAGGTGCGCTTCGGCCTGCACGTCCTCACCGGACGGCACGAGGACCGGCTGCTGTTCGACCACCAGATCCGCCTCGCGCAGATCTTCGGCTACGAGGACGCCTCTTACACGCTCGCCGTCGAGCAGTTCATGCAGCGCTACTACCGTACCGTGATGGACGTGAGCCTGCTGAATGAGCTGCTGCTGCAGCTGTTCCGCGAAGCCATCCTGAGCGAGAGCGAGCCGCCGCGCCCGCTGAACGCGCGCTTTCAGGTGCGCAACGGCTCGCTCGAGGCCGCGAGCGAGGAGGTGTTCGCGCGCACTCCGGCGGCGCTGCTCGAGCTGTTCGTGCTCCTGCAGCAGCACCCCGACATCCGCGGCGTGCGCGCCTCGACGATGCGCGCGGTGGCGAAGAACCTGTGGCTGATCGACGAGGAGTTCCGTCAGAACCCGCGCCACCACCGGCTGTTTCTCGAGATCCTGCGCTCCCCGGTGGGCGTCACCCACGAGCTGCGGCGCATGAACACCTATGGCGTGCTCGGACGCTACATCCCGGCATTCGGGCGCGTCGTGGGACGCATGCAGTACGACCTGTTCCACGC
>DASQRV010000433.1:0-3056 GCA_035642735.1 Steroidobacteraceae bacterium | reverse complement strand
ACATCTCGCTCGCGTTGTAGGCGAGCTCGGCGGCGAGATTCACCGCGCCGACGATCTTCACGTGCTGGTGCTCGACGATCTCGCCGGCGCGTGTGAGCTCGCAGTTGCCGCCCTGCTCGGCGGCGAGGTCGACGACCACCGCGCCCGGACGCATGCGCTCGATCACGGCGCGCGAAATGAGGCGCGGCGCCGGGCGCCCGGGAACGGCCGCGGTCGTGATCACCGCGTCGGCCGCCGCGACCCGGGCTTCGAGCACCTCCTGTTGTTTCGCCTTCTCCTCGGCGGTGAGCTCGCGGGCGTAGCCGCCCGCACCCTCCGCGCTCACGCCGGTGTCGACGAACTTCGCGCCGAGCGACCTGACCTGCTCACGCGTCGCGCTGCGCACGTCGTAAGCCTCCACCACCGCGCCCAGGCGCCTCGCGGTGGCGATCGCCTGCAGGCCCGCGACGCCCGCGCCGATGACGAGCACCTGCGCGGGGCGGATGGTGCCGGCGGCGGTGGTCAGCATCGGCAGGAACTTCTGCAACTGGCTCGCCGCGATCAGCACCGCCTTGTAGCCGCCGATCGAGGCCTGCGAGGACAGCGCGTCCATCGATTGCGCGCGCGAGATGCGCGGCACCAGCTCCATCGCAAAGCTCGTGACCCCCCGCTCCCGGAGCGCACGCACTTCGGCCGCGCGCGCATAGGGCTGCATGAAGCCCACGACTACGGCGCTCCCGCGCAGCTGCGCGATCTGCTCGAGCGTCAGCGGCTGTACCGTGAGCAGGACATCGGCCGCCTGCAGCACCCCGCTCGCGCCGTCCGCCCAGGTGACGCCCTTGTAGAGCGCATCCGGATACCCGGCCCGCTCACCGGCCGCGCGCTCGATGAGCACCCCCGCGCCATCGCGGATGAGTTTGTCGGTCACTTCGGGGACCAGGCTGACGCGGGCTTCTCGCGGCGCACTCTCGCGAAGCGCACCAATCGTTACTGACATTCATCGCCTCGTGCTCGAGGTCGCAAAACGACCACGCGGTAAGAAATCTTTAATCGAAATAGGAACTTGCGATGTTGAATTCTTGCATAAACTTGCCGTATCTTACACCGCGCCATGCGCGGAATAGACCTCGAGCAAGCCGATCACGGCCTCCTGGACGACCTGCGGATCGTCGCGACTCCGGCTGCGCGCGGATTGTCGCAGCTGGTGTTGCGCACCGACGTCGCGGGCATGCCGCTCGAGTGGATCGACTACAAGGAAGCGGCGCGACTGTACCACCAGGAGCAGGTGGCTTACACGTGCGGCTCGCTGCTGTATGAGCTGTACGGGGGCACCAATGCGCGCACCGGCCGCCGCACGGTGCTCGAAGTCAACTCCATCGTCGCGACCGTCGGGCACACGGGCAATCCCGGCAACACGCGCCACGACTACGTGCCGCCGCTGAACAACCAGACCCTGTTCCGGCGCGACGCCTACCTGTGCATGTTCTGCGCCGGGCGCTTTCCCTCGCGCGAGCTGTCGCGCGATCACATCCGTCCCTTCAGCCAGGGCGGCAAGGACATCTGGACCAACGTCGTGGCGGCCTGCCGGCGCTGCAACAACCAGAAGGCCTCGCGCACCCCCGAGCAGGCGCGCATGCAGCTGATCGCGGTGCCCTTCACGCCCACCTACGCGGAATATATCTTCCTCAAGGGCCGACGCGTGCTCGCCGACCAGATGGAGTATCTCGTCGCGCACTTCCCGCGCTCGAGCCCGCTGCACGATCGCATCCAGCGCTGGCTGTCGTAGCAGCGCGCCGATGACGCTGGCCGCGCGCGGCGGTAAAGTGGCGCGGGCCCTGGGGAGCAACGCCTGAGTGATCTTCCTTGTCGACGCTTCGTGCTACGTCTTTCGCGCCTACCACTCCATCCTCCCGGACATGCGCGATCGGGACGGCAACCCGGTCCACGCGGTGTTCGGCTTCGCGCGCTTTCTCGGCGATCTGATCGAGCGCGTGCGGCCCGCCTACATCGCGGTCGCCTTCGATGAGCGTCGCGCGTCCTCCTACCGCAGCCGCATCTACCCGGCGTACAAGGCGAACCGCGAGCGCGCGCCGCTCGATCTCGCGTCGCAGATGCGGTGCTGTCGCGAGCTGTGCCGGCGCCTGGGCCTGGCGGTGTTCGTCGATCAGGAGTACGAAGCCGACGACCTGATCGGCACGCTCGCCTGCGTGATGCGCGCGCAGGGCGTGCGCGCGGCCTTCATCAGCCGTGACAAGGACTTCGCGCAGCTGATGCGCGACGGGGATCTGTTCTGGGATTTCGGGGCACGCGGGCAGTTCGGCTATCACGACATCGAGCGGCATTTCGGTGTCCCGCCGGAGTGCTTCGCCGACTACCTGGCGCTCACCGGCGACACCAGCGACAACATCCCCGGTGTTCCCGGGATCGGGCAGCGCACCGCCGCCATGTTGATGAAGGCGTTCGGCTCACTCGATGAGCTGTACGCCGACCTCGGGCGGGTCGCCGATCTGCCCCTGCGCGGTGCGGCCACACTCGGCGCGCGCCTCGCCGCGCATCGCGAATCGGTGTATCTCGCCCGCCGCCTCACGCGCATCGCCTGCGACCTGTCGCTCGGCGCGAGCGCGAGCACTCTGCGGCGTCAGCTGCCGGATTTGCCGGCGCTCGGCGACCTCTACGACCGGCTCGGCTTTGGGCCCTTCCTGCGTCGCCAGGCCGAGCGGCTCGCCCAATTGCCGGAGGTGCACGCCACGCCATCAGCGGCGTGAGTCATGGAGTCGCTCGCGGCACTCGCACGAGAGATCGCCGCCCTCACCGGCAGCGCTTGTGCGAGCGCACCCGAGCGCAGCGTCTCCGGCGGCAGCATCAACACCTGCTACTACTGGAGTTCCGGCCTCGGGCCGATGTTCGTGAAGGTCGGTCCCCGCGCGTCGCACACCGCATTCGCGGCCGAGGCCGACGGGCTTCGTGAGCTGCAGGCGGCGCGCGCAGTGCGCGTGCCGCGGGTGCTGGCGAGCGGAGTCGCGGACACGGCGGCCTTTCTCGCACTCGAATGGATCGAGCGGGGACCCTCGGGCGCG
>DASQRV010000432.1:0-3066 GCA_035642735.1 Steroidobacteraceae bacterium | reverse complement strand
GCGGATCCAGGTCTCGTTGGACAGTGCCAGCGTCATGCCGAGGCAGACGAGTGCGCCGAGTGTGCAGGTGACCGGCGCCCACGGCACACGAAACGGCCGGTAGGCATCGGGCCGGGTCTTGCGCATCACCAGGACCCCGATGCATACCACGGCGAAGGCGAGCAGGATGCCGATGGAGATCAGGTCCGCCAGCACATCGAGCGGAAAGACCGCGGCGATGAGTGCCGCGCCGACGCCCGTGAAGACCGTGGCGACGTGCGGGGTCTTGAAGCGCGCATGGCAGCGGCTGATCAGCGGCGGCAGCAGCCCATCGTCGGCCATCGACAGGAGAATGCGCGGCTGACCGAGGAGCGAGGTGAGTATGACCGAGGTCATGCCGGCGATGACCCCCACCTTGAGCAGCGGGGACAGCCAGGCGAGCTGCGGATGCGCATCGAGTGCCACCGCCACCGGCGCGTCCGAGTCGAGCTTGGGATACGGCAGCATGCCGGTGAGCACGGTCGCCATCGCGACATATAACACGGCGGAGATGACCAGCGCGCCGAAGATGCCGAGCGGCAGATCGCGCTGCGGATTGCGGGCCTCGAGCGCGGTCGTCGAAGCGGTATCGAAGCCGACGTAGGAGAAGAAAATGATGGCCGCGCCCTGCAGCACTCCGCTCCAGCCGAAGTGCCCGAAGGTGCCGGTGTTGGGTGGCACGTACGGCCGCCAGTTGGCGGGAGTCACATAGCTCAGGCCCGCGAGCACGATGATGATGATGATGCCGACCTTGAGTGCCACCATCACCGTGTTGGCGCCCGCCGACCACCGCACCCCGACGTACAGCAGCGCGGTCATCGCGGCGACGATCAGCACCGCCGGCACGTTGACGATCGCGCCCGTCGTGATGAGGCGATCGTGCGCATCGACCCCGAGCGGCGCGTTCACGAGCGCCGCCGGCAGGTGAATGTGCATATCGGCCAGCAGGCTCACCACGTAGGCCGACCAGCTCACCGCCACCGCCGACGCCGAGATCGCGTACTCGAGCAGCAGGTTCCAGCCGATGAACCAGGCGAGCGCCTCGCCGAGGGTCGCGTAGGTGTAGCTGTAGGCACTGCCGGGCACCGGCAGGAACGCGGCGAATTCCGAGTAACACAACGCCGCGAGTCCGCCACCGAAGGCCGCGATCAGCAGCGAGAGCGTGATCGCGGGCCCCGAGTGGTTCGAGGCGACGGTGCCGGTGAGCACGAAAATGCCCGAGCCGATCGTGGCGCCGAGGCCGATCGCGATGAGCGCGCGCGCGCTCAGCACCTGCTTCAGGCGCTCTTTGCCCGCCGGGACGGGATCGATCGGCCGGACCGCCAGCATCTGCCGCAGCACCGACCGCGGCTCGGACGGCAACCCCCCACTCTTATTAATATTGATCGCGTCGGACATCCGCTGCTCGTTTCAGGCTCGTCCCCCGGGTGTCGGCGGCGCGTCAGTCTCTCATACGCGGCCGCACCGCGGTATGTGCGCCCTGTGCTAGCATTTCCGGCCCCGGCGACCGCCCAGGCGCCGGAATTCCCGCAGGAGTGCCCGCGTCATGTCCACGGCCGCCACCCCGAAGATCACGCCGCCGCCGCAGGGCGCGAAGATCACCCTGCAGGACGGCAAGCTGCGCGTCCCGGAAAACCCGATCATCCCCTTCATCGAAGGGGATGGCACCGGTCCCGACATCTGGCGCGCGAGCGTGCGCGTCATGGATGGGGCGGTGGCCAAGGTCTACGGCGGCAAACGCCGCATCCACTGGATGGAGGTCTACGCCGGCGAGAAATCCAACAGGCTGTTCAACACCTGGCTCCCCGAGGAGACGGTCGCCGCCTGCCGCGAGTACCTGGTGTCCATCAAGGGTCCGCTCACCACACCGGTCGGTGGCGGGATCCGCTCGCTGAACGTGGCGCTGCGGCAGATGCTCGACCTGTACGTGTGCCTGCGCCCGGTGCGCTGGTTCAAAGGTGTGCCTTCCCCGGTGCGGCACCCGGACAAGGTCGACATGGTGATCTTCCGCGAGAACACCGAGGACATCTACGTCGGCATCGAGTTCGAGGCCGGCACGGCGGACGTCCAGAAGTTTCTCGAGGCGTTCCGCCAGGCCTTCCCCAAGGCCTACGCGCGCATCCGCTTCCCGGAGACTTCCGGCATCGGCATCAAGCCGGTGTCGAAGGAAGGCTCGGAGCGGCTGATCCGCGCGGCTCTTGCCTATGCGGTCACCAACAAGCGCAAGAGCGTCACCCTGGTCCACAAGGGCAACATCCAGAAATTCACCGAGGGCGCATTCCGCAACTGGGGCTATCAGCTCGCCGAGCGCGAGTTCGCCGCGAGCACCTACACCTGGGAGCAGTGGGAGCGCACCAAGGCCGCCAAAGGCGAGCAGCAGGCCAACGCCGAGATGAATTCAGCCCGCCAGGCTGGCCGCATCCTCGTCAAGGACGCGATCGCCGACATCACGCTGCAGCAGGTGTTGACGCGTCCGGATGAGTTCGACGTCATCGCCACGACGAATCTCAACGGCGACTACCTGTCCGATGCGCTGGCCGCGCAGGTGGGCGGCATCGGCATCGCCCCCGGCGGCAACATCAACTACCTCACCGGGCATGCGGTATTCGAGGCGACCCACGGCACCGCCCCCAAGTACGCCAACCTCGACAAGGTGAATCCCGGCTCCGTGATCCTCTCCGGCGAGATGATGTTCCGTTACCTCGGCTGGGTGGAGGCCGCGGATGCGATCATCAACGCCATGGACCGCACCATCGGACAGAAGATCGTCACCTACGATTTCGCCCGTCTCATGGAAGGTGCGCAGGAAGTGTCGACCAGCGCCTTCGCGGATGCGCTGATCCGCAACCTGTAGCCCCGGGCACCGCTGCGGCACACTCGATTCGCACAGCGCCGCGCAACGCCCTCATGAGCGGATACTCCGGCACGCCGCTGGCAAAGAAGCTCGGCATCCGCGCGCACGCGCGGCTGTTCGCGCGGGCGGCGCCCGACAATTACGGCGAGCTGCTCGCGCCGCTGCCGGAGGGTGTGCACAGTGTGCGACGCATC
>DASQRV010000431.1:0-2143 GCA_035642735.1 Steroidobacteraceae bacterium | reverse complement strand
GCCCAATGGCGACGAACAGGCCGGTCACCGCGAGCTCACGCGGCGGCCCCCCGCCGAGCGAGCGCAGCCGCACGCCGGTGACGCCGCGCTCGTCGTCGCCGAGCACCTCGTCCACGGTGTGGTTCCAGATGACCGAGATCTTGCCGGCGTGCGCCTCGCGGAACAGCCGGTCCTGCAGGATCTTCTCCGCGCGCAGCTTGTCGCGCCGATGCACCAGGGTCACGTGTTGCGCGATGTGCGACAGGTACAGCGCCTCCTCGACCGCAGTGTTGCCGCCGCCGATCACCGCGACGCGATGGCCGCGGAAGAAAAAGCCATCGCAGGTGGCGCACGCCGATACGCCGCGGCCACGGAATTTCTCCTCCGAAGGGAGCCCGAGATATTTTGCGGTCGCCCCGGTCGCAATGATGAGGGCATCGCAGCTGTAGTGGCTGATGTCGCCCTTGAGGTGAAAGGGCCGCACCGACAGATCCACCGACTGCACGTGATCGACGACGATTTCGGTCGCAAAGCGCTCGGCGTGCCGCTTCATGCGCTCCATCAGCGCCGGACCCTGCAGGCCTTCGACGTCTCCCGGCCAATTGTCGACGTCGGTCGTGGTCATCAGCTGTCCGCCCTGCTCGACGCCCGTGATCAGCAGCGGTGCACGATTGGCGCGCGCAGCGTACACCGCTGCGCTGTAGCCCGCGGGGCCGGAGCCCAGAATGATCAGGCGGCTGTGGCGGGTGCTCGTCATGGGTATCTCACGGTAGCAAGCCCTATAATGGCGGCCATCTATCTTAAGACGGAGCATCACGGATTGGCGGAATCTTCCTTGCAGGCGCGCAGTGCCCCGCGTTTTACTTCGGCGGTAAGCCGCGGACTGCGCGAGAGCGCCATCATCGCGCTCGCCATCGTGGCGCTGGTGCTGTTCATGGCGCTCGCCACCTACAGCCCGGACGATCCGGGCTTCTCCTTCACCGGCACCTCCGGCGCCGTGCACAACCGCATCGGTGTCATCGGTGCGTGGATCGCCGACGTGCTGTTCTTTCTGTTCGGGTGGCCGGCCTTTCTGTTTCCGCTGGTGCTCGGCGCGGCCTGCTGGGGCCTGCAGCGGCGCATGCGCGCCGCGACCAACGTCTCGCGGGCCAACACGCTGGTGCGCATTCTCGGCTTTGCGCTCGTCCTGGTGGCGAGCTGCGCCCTCACGACGCTCCACTGGCAGCCGGGAGTGTTGCGCGAAAGCGCCGGCGGCGTCGTCGGCAAGGCCGTCGGAGTCGGGCTCGCGTCGGGCGTGGACTTTCTCGGTGCGACTCTGCTCATGGTCGCCGCCTGGATGGCGGGGCTGTCCCTCGCCTTCGGCGTCTCGTGGTTCACGATCATGGATCGTGTGGGCGCCGCCGCCTGGGCGGGCATCGGCTTCCTGCGGGCGCGCTGGAGCTCCTCGCGCGATGCCGCCGAGGGGCGTGAGCGACGCCAGGCGCGCAAGGAATCGGTGGAAAGCGCGCAGAAGAAATCCGCAACGCGCGCGCCACCGCGCATCGAAGCGCCTGCGCCAGTGCTGGAAAAGAGTGCGCGCGTCGAGCGCGAGCGCCAGGTGCCGCTCTTCGACCCGCCCAAGGCGAGCGAGCTGCCGCCGCTGAAGCTGCTCGATGACCCGCCGCCACGCGAGCCGCTGTACTCCCCCGAGGCGCTCGAGGCGCTGTCGCGCCTCGTGGAGTTGAAACTCAAGGACTTCGCGATCGAGGCCGAGGTGGTGGCGGTACAGCCGGGACCCGTGGTGACGCGCTTCGAGCTGCGACCGGCACCGGGGGTGAAGGCGAGTCAGATCACCGGGCTCGCCAAGGATCTCGCCCGCGCGCTGTCGGTGCTCTCGGTGCGCGTCGTAGAGGTCATCCCGGGCAAAAGCGTGATGGGGCTCGAGATCGCCAACGAGAAGCGCGAGGTGGTCACGCTCGGGGAGATCATCCGCTCCAAGGCGTACGACGAGATGCATTCGCCGCTCGCGCTGGCGCTCGGCAAGGACATCGGCGGTGCGCCGGTGGTGGCGGACCTCACGCGCATGCCGCACCTGCTGATTGCCGGTACCACCGGCTCCGGCAAGTCGGTCGGCATCAATGCCATGGTGTTATCGCTCCTGTACAAGTCGACCGCCGAGCACGTG
>DASQRV010000430.1:0-6325 GCA_035642735.1 Steroidobacteraceae bacterium | reverse complement strand
CGCCAGGACCAGCATGGCGAAGTCGGTGCTCGATGCCAGCTGGTCGCAGCTTCGATCCCAGCTCCGCTACAAGGCCATGAGGCACGGGGCCGAGTACTTCGAGGTTGACGAACGCTTCACCACGCAGGTCCGTTCCGGGTGCGGTGCACTCGGCGGCCCACAAGGTCGAGAGGGCCTCGTAGTCAGAGACTGGAGATGTTCTGAGTGCGGTGTTCAGCATGATCGCGACACTAACTCAGCCATCAATATCCTCGTCTCGGGCCGGAACGCCGGCCTCCAGTTGACGGAAATCGCTGCCCTTTAGGGTGGGGAAGGCGTTAAAGGTGCCTTGAGGATTTACGCAGCAGTGCCGGGCTGTGGTGCTCGGGCGCGCATGCAGCGCGATCGTGCGGCGGGGAGTATACGCCCGCGGGTCTGCTGCCGGACGCAGTCGCCGCACGGCTGCCGCTCACGTCACGGTAACTCTGCTGCACGAGGCGCACGGCACACCGGCAACCGCGCAGAGTTATAGTGTTGCCGATTGCTGCGGGCGGTGGTGTGAGCTGCGCAAGGAGCGAGGTGCCGCAAGATGTGGCGATCGTTGGCGATGTATCTCGTGACGGCCGCCCTGGCCGCAGGGTGCGCCACGTCGTTGCAGGAGCAACACGCGTCGCGCGACTGCTCGGTGGCAACTTACCTGCCCTGCCTCGTGCAGCAGCGCACGGCTGACTGTCAGCCCTGTCCCGGGCAGAACTGACTGCGGCGGCCGTTACGCCGCGATGGGCTCGACCAGCTCGGGTCCGTTGTTGCGGACCGAGTTGACGCGCGTGCTGACCGGTCGGGCGAGCATGAGGTCCGCGGGATACGGCGCGAGCACGGCCCGCGCCTCCGCCGGCGTGCCCCTGAGCCAGATCTCGTGATCCTCGCGACGCAGAATGGCCGGCATGCGGTGCGGGTGGCTGCCGCCGTTGTGGATGTCGGCCATCAGCTCGTTGGCCGGCATCGTGATGTGTGCGCAGCTCTCGATGACCACACCATCATCGCGCACGCTCCGGTCCCACACGCCCGCAAAGCCAAACAACTCCTGGTCGGCGAGTGTGATCAGGTACGGCGTCTTGCGGCCTCGAGCGTCGAGGTGCCACTCGTAAAAGCCCGATGCGGGTTGGATACAGCGCTGGCCGGCCTTCCACGCGCCACGAAACGCGGCGGCCGTCGCGAAGGTCTCGATGCGGGCATTGATGGTGCTGAATTTCCCGGGCGTGCCATCCGCAAACGAGGGAATCAGCCCCCAGCGCACCATCGTGGCCGCCGCTGCGCCGTTATCCAGGCGCATGATCGGAACCTGCTGCGTCGGCGCGATGTTGTAGGAGGCCGTGACCCAGGCGGGCGGCCCATGGAGGTTCCATTCGCGCAGGTACTTGTCCTGCATCCGCAGGATGTAACGTCCGCACATGTCCGATCCTCAGGCTGCCGAGCGCTCGAGCGTCACCCGCTTCACCTGCACGCGGCTCTCATCCGGCAGCGCGTCGTCGATCGCCATGCAGATCTCGGCGACGTCGTCCCGAATCGGCTCGTCCTCGGCTTCGAACATGTAATGGCCGAGCACCGCGCGTGCCCGGGTGAGCAGCGCCAGCAATTCCTCTTGTGACATCGAATTACCCCAAAGACGGCAGGCGTGATCTTTGGAGCTCGAGGATACTACATCTTGTGCCGCCGGGGTGCGAAAGCCCACGAGATCTAGTGGGTCGATACAGCCTTTGATCAGTCTTTCAAGGGCTTACGGGATCCACGACGCTCATTGCGGCGGCACGAAGATCGCGATGCCGTGAGTCGCCTTGTTGTAGATACCGAAGGAGCCTCCGACACCGACACCGGTCGAGCTGCCGGGGCCGTAGCTCGAGCTGCCCACGCCGGTGCCGATCGAACCCGATTGCTGATCCTGCACGCCCTGCAACAGGACGCCGTTTGCTCCGAGCTTTGCCGCTTCCTCCTTCATGCGCGCGATCGCCTTGTCCATGTTCTGTTGAGTGGTGACCGCGAAGGAACCCTGACTGGTGGCGTCGATGGCGGCGATCTCCTCGTACTTCTCCGGCGGCTGAACGTACACCCTGACGCTCTCGGGCGAGATCGGGGGACGGGCGGTCCCGATCATCACGTGAGAGGAGGTCGCGCAGCCGAGCAGCATCACTGCGAGCACGGCTGCAGGGCCAGGGCGAAGCACCAGGGAAACGAGCGGCATGGCGGGACCTCCAGCGGGAACTCGCGCGATGGTACCGCTCAGGGCGACAGGCGCGTTTACTTATCGCGGCGCGGGCCCGTGAGGCACGCGAAACCCAGCCAGCAGAAGAGCAGCACCGCCACAGCGGAGAGCGTGAGAAACAGGTATCCGATCTCCGTTATTACCATGGTGTCCATGGTGTCGCCCCCTGATCGCAGCCACGAGATCGGGTGTGAGTTTGTCGCGAGCACACGGCGACAGTCCGCGCTGCCGATCACAAGGAGAGCTAATTTTCAAGCAGCGCAGGGCGCGGGATAGTGTCGCCCGCGTGGCGCACGCGCCTGGCGACTTCACTTAACGCTCGCCGGGAGAGTCTCTACGGTATTCTGTTGAGAGGCGACGATGTTCGGCCGAGCTCGAGAACCGATGCAGTCCGATGGCGAGGCGCTGCTCACCGACCTGTACCAGCTGACGATGGCGCAGGCCTATTTCGAGCTGGGCATGCAGGACGACGCGGTTTTCGAGCTCTTCGTGCGGCGCCTGCCCGCGACGCGGCGCTTCCTGCTGGCGGCAGGCCTCGAGCAGGCGCTCGAGTGCATCGCCGGCCTGAAGTTTACCGCGGACGACATCGCGTTCCTGGCGACTCTCGGCAGGTTCCGCGCGGACTTCCTCGACTATCTGCGGAGCGTGCGCTTCACGGGCGCGGTGCACGCGATGCCCGAGGGGAGTCCGTTCTTCGCCAACGAGCCGATCGTGCGCGTGTCGGCGCCGATTCTGGAGGCGCAGTTGCTCGAGAGTCGCCTGCTCAACATCGTGCACTTCCAGACGCTGATTGCCAGCAAGGCAGCACGCTGCGTGAGCGCCGCGCGCGGCAAGCCGCTCATCGACTTCGGCATGCGCCGCGCGCACGAGGCGAATGCCGCCGTGTTTGCCGCACGGGCCGCGTACCTGGCGGGCTTCGATGCAACGGCGACGGTGGAGGCGGGGCGCCGCTTTGGCATTCCACTCTCGGGCACGCTCGCCCACTCCTTCATCGAAGCGTGCGACGGCGAGGAACAGGCCTTCCGCAGCTTCGTGCTCAGCTCTCCTGAACCCACCACGCTGCTGATCGATACCTATGACTCCGCCCGTGCCCTGCAGCGGGTCATCGCGCTCGCGCGCGAGCTTGCGCACAGCGGCAGCGAGCACGGCATCGGCGCGATCCGCATCGACAGCGGCGACCTGGCGGCACAGGCGCGGACGGCGCGGATCGCTCTGGATGCGCAGGATTGCGGCGCGATCCGCATCGTGCTCAGCGGCAGTCTCGATGAGCACCTCATCGAGCGGCTCGTGAGCCGCAATGTGCCGGTCGACGCGTTCGGTGTGGGCACGGCGCTCGCTGTGTCCGCGGACGCGCCCGCGCTCGACATGGTTTACAAACTGCAGGAGTACGCGGGCAGAGCGCGCCGCAAGCGCTCGCCGGGCAAGGCGACATGGCCCGGTGTGAAGCAGGTGTTTCGCGAGCGTGCAGCCTCGGGCGAGTATCTGTGCGACCGGGTTGCGCGCGCCGATGAGCGGCCGCGCGGCGAGCCGCTCCTCATCGAAGTGATGCGCAACGGCCGCCGCAGCGTGCCGTCGTCCGCGTTGCGCGCGGTTCGCGAGCATTGCGTCACCGCGATGCGGGCGCTCCCCGCGCAGCTGCGCGAGCTCGGCCCGGCGGTGACTCCCTATCCGGTATCGATCTCCGACACTCTGCGGACGATGGCAGCGGGCATCGATGTCGCGACGGGGGCGGAGTGATGTCCGCACTCGACCGACCGGTCTGGGCGAGCCTCAGCACCGCGCACGCGGCCTTGTCGACAGGTAACTCGCTGGCGCGTCGCTACGCGCGGCAGGTCAACCTGTTCGCGTCCGCGCACGATGACACCGCGCCGGCGCTGGCTGCACTGGCGGACCTGGTCGGCCCCGGTGAGCAGGTATTCGTTCTGCAGGTTGCGGCGATCGTCGTGCCACCGGCACTGGTGGCTGTCAAGGAGGCGCAGGGTGTGCAGATGTTGGCGACGCGCGGCGCGCCCGCGCTGGCGGGGCACGGAGTCATCGTGCAACTCACGGACGCTGATGTGCCCGAGATGCTGGCGCTCGCCAGGCTCACCGAGCCGGGCCCGTTCCTGACCCGTACGCATACGATGGGGGCGTTTATCGGCATTCGCATCGGCGGACGCCTGGCGGCCATGGCCGGAGAGCGGTTCCGATTCCCGGGTTACACCGAAGTGAGCGGCGTCTGCACGCATCCTGACTTTCGCGGTCGCGGTCTGGCCCGCCGGCTTTCGGCCGCGGTCGCCGCCGGTATCGAGGCGCGCGGCGAACGGCCGTTCCTGCATGCCTGGAAGACCAACCGTCCGGCCATAACGCTCTACGAGTCGCTCGGCGTCGAGATACGAAACGAGGTCAACGTGGCTGTGCTCGAACGGCGCGATGCGAGCGTTACCTTCACCGGCTCGAGGTAGAAGTCGTACTGCGCGAGGCAGAGGCGCAGGAACGTCCGGGCTTCGTATCCCGAGTGTCGCAGCAGCACGCGATGGGTCAACCACACCACGGTCGCAGTGCCCGCAAGGAAGGCACGATGCGCCGACCGCATCAGCGCACGCGCCCAGCCTAGGCGGCCCGCGCGCAGCGCGAGCAGCAGTTGCGACTCGAATGCCACGTGCACCAGTTCCTCTGCAACGAGCGTGCGGCACAGCACTCTCAGGCGCTGGCATCCGGTAGCGGAGGCGAGTACCCGGTAGTACACGTTGCCGATGAGCTCGGCGGTGATGAGCACGCACAGGTAGAGTTCGAGGCCCGCCAGGCGGCGCAGGCGACGGAACACATGATCGGTCCAGTGACTGCTCTTGAGCGGTATCTGGTGATCCTCCATGAAGGACCGCAGCAGCGATGCGTGACGCTGCTCCTCGCGGATGAACAGCTCCATGATCCGGAGCAGCGCAGGCAGCTCACGTTCCCGTGCGAAACGCCCTGCCGCGCGCAGCAGCGTTCCCCCCTCTGATTGCTCGCCGAGCTGAAACGTCGCAATCGAGCTGGCGATGAGCGCCCGCTCCTCGGGGCTCAGCACATCGGCGAGCTCGGGCGGGATACGACGCGGACGCTCGGCGTGGTACTCGAAGTGCTTCAGCCAGATCTCGAGGTCATCGGGCGACATGCCGGTAGTGTGAAAGCCCATTCGGATATCGCTGTGGCGGGATCAGGGCAGATTGTGGCAGCGCGCCGGCATCGCGGAGCGTGCGATACTTCACGCTAACGATGCCCAGAGCCGACCCCCTGCTCATCGTCTCGTCCCTGTTCCTCGCGGCCGTCGCGTGGCTCATCGCACGCGCGGTGCGCCAGAACGGCGTGCTCGTGCGCGTCGGCGCCTCGCCGGCACCTGCCGGTTCCATGCTGCCCTCGGTGACCGTAGTCGTCCCGGCGCGCAACGAAGCCGCAAACATCGGCGCCTGTGTGCGCTCACTGCTCGCGCAGGAGTACCCCACCGGGCGGCTGCGGATCGTCGTGATCGACGATGATTCGCAGGACGATACCGCCGCCATCGTCGCCGCCATGGCGGCTGCCGACGCGCGTGTCACGCTCCTTGCCGCACCGGCCTTGCCGCCCGGCTGGAAGGGTAAGGCGCACGCCTGCTGGTACGGCGCGCAGGCCGTGCCGGCCGATACCGAGTGGCTGTGTTTCCTCGATGCCGACGTGCGCGCCCACCCGTTCGCGCTCGCGGGCGCGGTACAGCTCGCACAGGCCGGGGCGCTCGACCTCCTCTCGCTCGCACCGCGACATGAGCTCGGGAGCTTCGCCGAGCGACTGATCATCCCCTGCGGGATGTACATCCTCGGCTTCTCGATGGACCAAGCGCGGATTCAGGCGCCTGAGAGCGGGGAAGCGCTGTGCACGGGCCAGTTCATGCTCGTGCGCCAGGCAGCCTACGATCAGGTCGGAGGTTACGCGATGGTGCGCGACTCGATCTGCGAGGACCTCGATTTCGCGCGACTGCTCAAACGCAACGGCCTCAAGGTACGCCTCGAGGACGGCAGCGCGGTGCTCGTGACCCGCATGTACACGGGTTGGGGCACGCTCTGGCCCGGATTCGCCAAGAATATCGTCGAC
>DASQRV010000429.1:0-11422 GCA_035642735.1 Steroidobacteraceae bacterium | reverse complement strand
CAGACACGGCACCCCGCGGCCCTCCTGGTACTGGCGGCGCACGAGGTCGCCGGGGCCCTTGGGCGCAATGAGCACCACATCGAGGCTGCTCGCGGGCTTGATCTGTCCGAAGTGGATGTTGAAGCCGTGGGCGAAGAGCAGTGTCGCGCCGGACTTCAGCCCCTTGCGGATCTCCTTGTAGAACTCTTTCTGCACCGGGTCCGGTATCAGCACGGCCACCAGGTCCGCGCCCTGCACCGCCTGCCCGGGCTCGGCGACGGCAAGGCCCTCGCGGCGCGCCTGCTTCCACCCCGCACCGCCGCGGCGCACACCGACGACGACATCGAAACCGGAGTCCTTGAGATTCAGCGCGTGGGCGCGTCCCTGGCTGCCGTAGCCCAGGATGGCGATGCGCGCGCCCTTGAGGGCCTTGCGGTCGACGTCTTTCTGGGAATAGAGCTTCATCGCGATCCTCCTCGATCGGCCCACGGGCCGTTACAAACCATACAAAAAACCCCGCAGCGGCTTACGCCGGTGCGGGGTCTTGGTGTCTGCGTCGCTCGTGCCTGGTAGCTGGTCAGGCGTTCGCGAGTGCCCCGCACTGCGCTCCCGTAAGGAGCAGCAGCAGGGCCAGTACCGGCAGCAGCACCCGCGCCGCGCTCTCGGGCGCGGAGTTGATGCGGGCGATCGCTGCGTCGGGTGTCATGGAATGCGAACCAAGCCTGATCTTCCGATGGGAGCACACCGGCGGCGAGATTGTCAACGAACGCGACGCGACCCTGAGCCCGCCCGTTGCGGCCGGCGAGCGATTAAGCTGCGCGCCGTGCCCGATACCCGCCCTGTAAGACCGAGCGCACTCGCCGAGGGGATCTTCCGCCGCGAGATCGTGCCGTGGGGCCTTCTCGGGCTCGCACTCGGGCTGGTGGAGGGCGCGACCGCCGCGGTGCTCGTCAAGCAGCACTTCAGCGGCGTCGCACCGCCGTTTGCCGTCAATCTGGCCGTGGCGCTGGTGTCGGGCGCGCCGGCCTTCTCCAACGTGCTGAGCTTCGTCTGGGCGAATGTGGCCCACGGGCGCGCCCGCGTGCAGCTCATCGTCGCCCTGCAGGCGGCCTTTGCCCTGCTCGTCGGCTGCGTGTCCTTCGCCTCGCGCGCCGCCGGCGGACTGGTCGTGACGGTGCTGTCGGTGATCGCCGCGCGCGTGCTGTGGGCCGGCATCCTCACGGTGCGCGCCGCGGTCTGGAGCGCCAACTACCCGCGCAACGTGCTGGCGCGCATCACCGGAAGGCTCGTCATCGTGAACTCGATCGCGGTGGCGTGCTCGGCGGCGCTCGTCGGCTGGGCGCTCGAAGCGCACGCCGTGGATGCGCGCTGGCTGTACGGCGGGGGCGCGCTCGCCGGACTGCTCGGCGCCTGGCTGTACCGCGCCATGCGCGTACGGCGGGAGTTCCGCCTGCTCGCCGAGGAAGCCGCGAGCGGTGCGCGCAGCGAACCCTTCAGCCTGCGGATGCTGACACGGATCCTGAAGGACGATCCCACCTATCGCGAGTACATGCTGTGGATGGGCGTCTTCGGCGGCGGCACGCTCATGCTGACGGCGCAGCTGGTGTTGCTCTTCTCCGAGCGGCTGCGCCTCTCGAGCGGCACGCAGATCGGGATGCTCGCGGTGGTACCGCTCATCACGCAGCCGGTTTTCCTGCCGTGGTGGGCGCGCCTCTTCGATGGCTCGCACATCGTGCGCTATCGCTCGCGACAGGGTTGGGCAATCGTGCTCGCGAGCGCGGCGATGTGTGCGGGGGTGTTCAGCGCGTGGCTGCCGCTGCTGTGGCTTGGCGCGGTGTTGCTCGGCGCAGCCCAGGCCGGTGCTAATCTTGGCTGGAACCTGGGTCACAACGACTTCGCGTCGATCGGGCGCGCGCAGCACTACATGGGGGTGCACGTCACCCTCACGGGGCTGCGGGGCGGAGTGGCGCCGCCGATCGGTGTGCTCGCCTACATGGGCCTCGAGGCGAGCCATCCGGGAGCCGGGGAGTTTGCGCTGCTGCTCCCGCTCGCCATGACGCTCACCGGAGCGCTCGGCTTCAATCGCATGCGCCGGCGGGCCGAGGCGCAGGAGGCGGCGGCGCGCGTTGCCGGGTGACCGAGGGTCCGACGATTCCGGCCGTTTGAATCGGCCGCTGCCGGGGGAGGCACTGGTGAAACGCAATTCAGATCCGCGCCAGTACTCGCGCGTGGTTGTGGACGGTGACAAACAGGCGCCGGCGCGCGCCATGCTGCGCGCGGTGGGTTTTCAGGATGCGGACTTCGGCAAGCCCCAGATCGGTGTCGCCTCGACCTGGGGGAACGTGACCCCCTGCAATGCCCACATCGGCGAGCTCGCCCGCGAGGCCTGCGGGGCCGTTGACACTGCCGGCGGCAAAAGCGTGCTCTTCAACACCATCACGGTCTCCGACGGCATCTCGATGGGGACACCCGGGATGCGCTACTCGCTCGTCTCGCGCGAGCTGATCGCCGACTCCGTGGAAACGGTGGTCGGCGCCGCGGGCTTTGACGGCTTCGTCGCGCTCGGTGGCTGCGACAAGAACATGCCCGGCTGCGCCATGGCCATGGCGCGCCTCAACCGCCCCTCGATCTTCGTCTACGGCGGCACCATTCGTCCCGGCACGCAGCGACGCGACATCATCTCGGTATTCGAGGCGGTCGGCGCTCATGCCGCGGGGAAGCTCTCAGACGAGGGACTGCTGGACATCGAGCGGACGGCCATTCCCGGACCGGGCAGCTGCGGCGGGATGTACACCGCCAACACGATGGCATCGGCGATCGAGGCCTTGGGCTTGTCGTTGCCCGGGAGCTCCGCCCAGGAGGCGGTCGGTGAGGACAAGCGCAGCGATTGCCGGCGGGCGGGCGAGGCCGTCGTGCGGCTCGTGCGCGAGGGCCTGAGGCCCCGCGACATACTGACCCGCCGCTCTTTCGAGAATGCGATCGCCGTGGTCATTGCGCTCGGCGGCTCGACCAACGCGGTGCTGCACCTGCTCGCCATCGCGCACGATGCGGGCGTGCGCCTCTCCCTCGATGACTTCACGCGCCTTGGCCGCCGCACGCCGGTGCTGGCCGACCTCAAACCGAGCGGTCGCTACCTCATGTCGGAGCTCGTGGCGATCGGTGGCATCCAGCCGCTCATGAAGATGCTGCTGCAGGGGGGCCTCCTGCACGGCGACTGTCTGACGGTGACCGGCCGCACCGTGGAGCAGAACCTGGAAAACGCTCCGCTGTACACGAGTGGACAGAGCATCGTTCATCCGCTTGCCGCTCCGCTCAAGAAAGACAGCCACCTGGTGATCCTCTACGGCAACCTCGCGCCCGAAGGCGCCGTGGCCAAGATCACGGGCAAGGAAGGCGAGCACTTCGAGGGGCGTGCGCGTGTGTTCGAGGGCGAGGAGCGCGCGACTGCCGCGATCCTTGGCGGGGCCGTAAGGGCCGGCGATGTCGTCGTGATTCGTGGCGAGGGTCCCCGTGGCGGCCCGGGCATGCGCGAAATGCTGAGTCCGACGAGCGCCATCGCCGGGCGCGGGCTCGGCGATAAGGTCGCTCTCATCACCGATGGGCGCTTCTCCGGGGGGAGTCACGGGTTCGTCGTGGGCCACATCTCCCCGGAAGCCGTCCTCGGCGGCCCGATCGGGCTACTGCGCAGCGGGGACCGCATCGCCATCGATGCCGTCAGGCGCGAAATCCGCGTCGAACTCCCGGCGCGGGAGCTGCGCCGGCGCCGCGCGGCCTGGAAACCGGCCCGGCCGTATGCCCACGGTGGCGCACTCGCCAAGTACGCAGCCCTCGTCGGGAGTGCCTCGCGGGGGGCCGTCACCGAGGCGATACAGCCACGTCGGCGCACTTCCTGAACCCCTGATGGAGTTGTCAGTGCGGAGGGCAGCGGTTACAGTTGCCGCGGCATTCGTCGCTGCGCATGCTGCGACCATACTCCAGGGGGATTTCGAAAACCGCCGCGCCCGTTGGCACGATTGCCGGGCGCGTTGATGAAGATCTGGGCAAGGAGATTCGCAGGACGCCTGCCGCAGATGGCGGTACGGGACCCTCGGGAGGGTAACGCCAAAAGAGGCTGGTCAGCTGCGGCTCACCAGCGTGGTGTTGTTCAGACAAGCTCGCGATAAAAACTCATGGCTGCCTACGTACACGATACTGATTTCTTCACCCGGCGCACCGCCGTGTTCGCCGCGATCGTCGGGCTGCATGTGTTCATCCTGTGGGCGTTTGCGACCGGCCTCGCGCGCAAGGCGATCGAGGTGCTCGCGCCACCGATCCAGACCGACATCCTGCAGGAAGAGAAGGACAAGGCCGAGCCGCCGCCGCCGCCGCCGCCGGAGATGCGCAAGGAAGTGGTGGAAGTCCCACCGCCCGACATCAATATCGCCATGCCGGAGGTCGGCCCCTCGACCACCGCGATCACCGCGCGCGTCGCGGAGGCGCCCAAGGCGGCGGCGCCGGTTGCCAAGGCGGCTATCGCCGGTACCGCGGTGGGCCTCGGCAAGGGTTTCCCCAACGTCGACGATTACTATCCGGACGCCTCGCGCCGGCTGGGCGAGGAAGGCCTGACGGTCGTCGACATCTGTGTGGGACCGGATGGCAAGCTGACCGAGCCGCCGAAGGTCGGCAAGACCTCCGGCCACGAGCGGCTCGACCAGGCGGCGGTGAAGGTCGCCACCCTGGGCTCGGGCCGCTTCAAACCGGCCACCGAAGAGGGCAAGCCGGTGGCCAAGTGCACGCAACTACCGATCCGCTTCAAGCTACACAGTTGATTCAATGCCGCGCCGCCGAGCGCGGCTTCTGTCCTCCCGAGGAAAACTATGGAAAACCAAGCCACCACCACCGTCTCCAATCCTTACGGCCTGGCCGCCTTGTGGTCGAGCGGGGACATCATCGCGCGCTCCGTGCTGATCCTCCTGCTCATCATGTCGCTCGCGTCCTGGTACGTCATGCTCACCAAGCTGTGGGACCAGAGTAAGCTCAAGAAGTCCGCCCGCGTGGTCGAGAAGCAGTTCTGGTCCGCGCCTTCGATCAAGGATGGCGTCGAGCGCCTCAAGAAGGGCGATGATTTCCGCGCCGTCGCCGAGGACGGGCTGCGCGCCGCTTCGCACCATGACGGCACCCTCACCGACCGCATCGACCTCAACGAGTGGATCACCATGTCGTTGCAGCGCGCGGTCGAGGGCGTCAACAGCAAGCTGAACAACGGCCTCGGCCTGCTCGCCACCGTCGGCTCGACGGCGCCCTTCGTCGGCCTGTTCGGCACGGTGTGGGGCATTCTGAACGCGCTGGTCGGCATCGGCATCGCCGGCCAGGCGAGCATCGACAAGGTCGCGGGCCCGGTCGGTGAGGCGCTCATCATGACCGCCATCGGCCTGTTCGTCGCGGTGCCCGCGGTCATGGGCTACAACTGGCTGCTCGGGCGCAACAAGACCCTGCAGGATGCGCTGCGGAACTTCGCGAGCGACCTCCACGCCTACCTGGTGAGCGGCGTCCGCGTGGACAGTGGCGCCGCGGTCGGCGGGGTGCGCCCGGCTGCCGCCAAGGCGTCCCCGGTCACGAAGTAACCGCAGCCGTCACGTAACGTTCGCAAGTGAGTGGCCTCGCGAGGTGCAATCCGGGGTGCCGAGGGGCACCCCGATTTGTTGCCTGAGGCGCACCGTGTGAGGAACTGAAAATGGCAATGAATGTCGGTAGTGACGCAGGCGGCGCAATTGCCAACATAAACACGACGCCGCTCGTGGACGTGATGCTGGTGCTGCTCATCATCTTCCTGATCACGATCCCCGTGATCACCAAGACGGTGCCGGTGACGCTGCCGAAGGCGGTCAACATCCCGACCCAGACCCGGCCCGAGAACATCACCATCGCGGTGGACAAGGACGGCAGCATCTACTGGAACGACAAGAAGGTCGCAAACCGCAACGAGCTGCTCGGGCTCGTCGAGGGCGCGGCGGTCAGGAAGCCGCAGCCCGAGATCCACATTCGCGGCGACAGAGAAGCCCGCTACGAAGACATCGGGCGGGTGATGTACGCCATCCAGCGCGGCGGCATCGTCAAGGTCGGCTTCCTGACCGAACCCGACCACGGCGTGCGCGGTTACCGCTGATCCGCTGTTAGGAGTTCAAGGCAATGTCAATTCCCGTCGGTGGGGCCACAGGCGCGACCTTCTGCGACATCAACACGACGCCCCTGATCGATGTGATGCTAGTGCTGCTGGTGACGCTCATCATCACGCTGCCCGTCATGACCCACGCGGTGAAGCTCGACATGCCGAACCCGAACGCCCCGCCGCCACCACCGGACCAGCCCCCGGAGGTCATCGATCTCGAGATCGACTACGACGGCACGGTGGTGTGGAACGGCACGCCGGTCGCCGACCTGAATCAGTTGGAGGGCTTCTTCCACACCGAGGCGGATAAGGATCCGCAGCCGGAGATTCACCTGCGGCCCGACCGCCGTGCCAGGTACGGCATCGTGGCCAAAGTACTGGCCGCGGCCCAGCACAACCGCATGAAGAAGATCGGCTTCGTCAACGTGGCCCAATTCAGCGACTAACTCCATCCAGGTAATGCGAAACCCCACTATGAAGGTCCCTGCCAGACTCTTTCCGGCTCTCATCCTCGGCGCCGCGGTTGCGGTCATTACGGCGCTCGCGCCGGCGACATCCGCGTTTGCGCAGGAGAAGGGGCCGAAGAACAGCCCGGCGCTCGCCAAGCCGCTCAGCGAGGCCAACGCCGCCCTCAAGGCGCAGCATTACTCCGACGCCATCGCGAAGCTGAAGGCGGCCGAAGGCATGTCGGGTAAGACACCGGGTGATCAGTACCTGATCGACCAGATGCTGTGGTTCGCCTACATCAAGACCAATAACCTCCCCGAAGCCGCCAAGTACATGGAGGCGCAACTCGACTCCGGACTCACTCCGGCATCCGAGCAGTCGAAGCTGGTCAAGGATCTGGCGACGATCAACTACCAGCTCAAGAACTACGACAAGGCGATCGCCTTCGGTAATCGCGCCGTCACCGGCGGCTTCGCCGACGATCAGATCAAGACCATCGTCGGCCAGTCCTATTACCTCAAGGGGGACTGGAAGAACACCCTGAAGTTCGAGAGCGACATCGTCAACGCCCAGATCAAAGCCGGGCAGACCCCGACCAACGAGTCGCTCGCCCTGATCTACAGCGCCTGCGTGAAGCTTCAGGACGAGGCTTGTCAGACGGCGGCCGTGGAAAAGATGGTGAGGTTTTACCCGAAGCCCGAAACCTGGGCGCAGCTGCTGTATACGATCCGCAAGGACACCTCGGGCAACGAAGCCGACCTCTTTCAGACCTACCGGCTGATGCTCGATACGGACGTGCTGAAGGACCCGAGCGACTACACCGAGATGGCGGAGCTCGCACTGGATCAAGGTTCACCGGGTGATGCCCAGAATGTGCTCGAGAAGGCCCAGGCCAAGAACGTATTCACTGACCAGCGCAGCAAGGACCGCAGCCAGCGGCTGCTCGATACCGCGAAGAAACGCGCCACGACGGACCAGGCGGGGCTGCCGAAGTTCGAGAAAGAGGCCGACGCCGCGGCGACCGGTGACAAGAACTTCGCTGCAGGCCGCGCCTACCTGGGCTATGGCCAGTACGACAAGGCGGTCGATCAGCTCTCGAAGGGACTCAGCAAGGGCGGCGTGAAGAACGAGGCCGACGCGCGCCTCACGCTCGGCATCGCGCAGCTGAAGGCCGGTCACAAGGACGACGCCCTCAAGACCTTCAAGGCGGTGAAGGGCGATCCGGCGCTCGAGCGGCTGGCGAGCCTGTGGGGCATTCACGCAACCCAGGGAACAGCGGTGAGCCAGGCCGACAAGCCCAAGGCGACGAAGGGCAAGCATCCCCAGAAGGTGGCGCGCGCTCACTGAGTGTTGGAGGAAGGAGACCCGGTATGGCCATCAAGGCAGGCGAGCGGATGCCCGCGGGCAAGTTCAAGCGCATGACCAAGGAGGGACCAAAGGACATCACGGCCGATGAGCTCTTCAAGGGCAAGACCGTCGTGCTGTTCTCCGTGCCGGGAGCGTTCACGCCGACCTGCGACGCCAAGCACCTGCCGGGCTTCGTCCAGCTCGCCGATCAGATCCGGGCCAAGGGCGTCGATACCATCGCCTGCATGGCGGTGAACGACGTGTTCGTCATGAACGCCTGGGGCAAGGCACAGGGCGTGGGCGATAAGGTCCTGATGCTGGCCGATGGCAACGGTGAATACGCCAAGGCGCTCGGCCTCGAGCTCGATGCCAGCGGTTTCGGCATGGGGACACGTGGCCAGCGCTTCGCGATCGTGGCGCGCGACGGAGTGGCCACGCGCGTCGAGGTCGAGCAGTCGGGTCAGTTCAAAGTCTCGGCGGCCGAGGCCATCCTCGGGCAGCTGTAGCAAAACCGACGAGCGCGCGAATTGGCGCGCCTAGCAACTCTTCGCCGCACCCGGCCGTCCGGTTGGTGCGCCGGAATGGCCGCAGGGGCGTTGCGGCCAACTCACGATATCAGCCGCTCGATCTCCGGAATGATCTGGAACAGATCACCGACGAGGCCGAAATCGGCCACCTCGAAGATCGGCGCTTCGCCGTCCTTGTTGATCGCGACGATGGTGCGCGCATCCTTGATGCCGGTGAGGTGCTGGATCGCGCCGGAGATGCCGACCGCGACGTACAGCTCCGGCGCGATGATCTTGCCGGTCTGGCCGACCTGCATCTCATTCGGCGCATAGCCGGCATCCACCGCCGCGCGCGAAGCGCCCACCGCCGCCCCCATGCGGTCGGCGAGGCTGTAGAGAATCTTGAAGCCGTCGGCGCTGCCGAGCGCGCGGCCGCCGGAGATCACCCGCGCAGCGGTCTGGAGATCCGGGCGGTCGGTCTTCGCGGCCGACACCGAGATGAAGCGCGTGTACGTCGGGAGCGCAACGCTGACGGCGGCCTTCTCGATCGGCGCCGCCGCGGCACCGGCGGCTGCCGCCTCGAACGAAGCCATGCGAACCGTACCCACGACCTTGCCTTCGCCGCTCGACTCCACGGTGAGGATGGCATTGCCCGCGTAAATCGGGCGGCGAAAGCGCGTCGCGCTCTCGATGGCCATGATGTCACTCACCTGCGGCGCCTCGAGCAGCCCCGCGACGCGCGCCATCAGGTCCTTGCCGAAGGTCGTCGAAGGTCCGAGCAGGTGCGTAAAGGGTGCAGCGAGTGCCACGATCTGCGGCGCGAGCACCGCGGCGAGCGGATGCAGGTTGGCGGCGTTCTCGACCGCGAGCACGCGGCTGACGCCGGCGAGCTGCGCGGCCTGGGCGGCGACTGCGCCGGCATCGGCTGCCAGCACGACCACGGTGATCTCGGCGCCGGGGAGTGCGCGCGCGCAGCTGACGCACTTGGCCGTGCTGACGTTCAGCTTCTGGCCGTCGTGCTCGGCGACGACGAGGATCCTGGCGCTCACAGCAGTCCCTTCTTTCGCAGTGCATCGACCAGCTCGGCGGCATCCTTGACGCGGATACCTTTCTGCCGCTGCGGCGGGGGCTCGAAGCGCACCAGCTTCAGCTGCTGGCGCGGCTCAACGCCGAGCGCCGCGAAGTTCAGGGTATCGAGGGGCTTCTTCTTCGCCTTCATGATGTCCGGGAGCTTGACGTAGCGTGGCTCGTTCAGGCGCAGGTCGGTGGTGATCACCGCCGGCAGGTCCACCTCGATGGTCTCGAGCCCGGCGTCGACCTCGCGGGTCACCCGCGCAGTCTCGCCCGAGAGCTCGAGCTTCGAGCCGTACGTCGCCTGCGGCCGGTTCCACAGCGCGGCCAGCACCTGTCCGGTCTGACCGTTGTCGTCGTCGATCGCCTGCTTGCCGAGGATGACCAGAAATGGCTGCTCGCGCTCTATGAGCTTCAGCAGTGCGCGCGCCACCGTGAGCGGCTCGATCACGCCGTCGGCCTGTACGTGCAACGCGCGGTCGGCCCCCATGGCGAGCGCGGTGCGCAGCTGCTGCTGACTGTCGGCGGGGCCGACGGTGGCGACGATGACCTCCTCGGCGGCACCGCGTTCCTTGATGCGCAGCGCCTCCTCCAGCGCGATCTCGTCGAAGGGGTTGATGGCCATCTTCACCCCATCGGTGATGACGCCAGTCCCATCGGGCTTCACGCGGATGCGCACGTTGGCGTCCACGACGCGCTTGATGCCGACCAGGATGCGCTTCATGCCTCTTGGCCTCTCGGCTCTCGATGCGCCCGGCACACGGGCGGGAGGCGCAGTATAGCGGCAGCCTGCAAACGATGTTGACGGGACGTGCCGCGGCGTTGACCGATTGCGCATCGACCCGCGAAATTGCGCCTACCGAAACAGGTGAGCGCGCCTCGCTCGACACGACGCGCAATTTCGTGGGGACCCCGGTGAGGCACCCCGCGAAATTGCGCTCATCGCGATAGAAGGCGCGCTTCGCTCAACAAGGCGCGCAATTTCGCGGGGACCCCGCTAGAGTCCCCCGCATGCTGAAGCTCGCGTTGCGTCGCGTCGCTGCACTGATTCCCACGCTGCTCGTCATCGTCACCGTCTCCTTCGCCAGCATCCGTCTCGCCCCCGGCGGACCCTTCGACGCGGAGCAGGGGGCAGCGCCCGAGGTGCGGGCCAATCTCGAGCGGCTGTACGGCCTCGACCAGCCGCTGCCGGTGCAGTACCTGCGCTACCTGCGCGCTCTTGCCCACGGCGACTTCGGCCCTTCGCTCCGCCAGCGCGATTTCACGGTGAGCGAGCTCATCGGGCGGGGACTGCCGCTGAGCGCCGCACTCGGGTTGTGCGCCATCGCGCTGGCGCTCATCACCGCCATCCCCGCGGGCATTGCCGCGGCACTGTGGCGCGGGCCCGCCGCCGACCTCGCGATCGCCGCGATCGCGGCTCTCGGGGTGGCGCTGCCGAGCTTCGTCATCGGGCCGCTGCTCGCGCTCGTCTTCGGCGTGCACCTGGGCTGGTTGCCGGTGGCGGGATGGCAGGCGGGGTCACCGCGTTACCTGGTGCTGCCGGTGCTGACACTGGCACTGCCGCTCGCCGCCGCGATCTCGCGCCTGACACGTGCCAGCCTCCTCGAGGTGTTGCGCACGCCCTTCGTGCGCAGCGCCCGGGCGCGGGGTCTCGGTGAAGCGCGCGTCCTGTGGCACCACGCGCTGCGTCCGGCGCTGCTGCCGGTGGCGAGTTACCTCGGACCCGCCATCGCCTTCGTCGTAACCGGCTCGCTGGTGGTGGAAGCGGTGTTTGGTCTGCCGGGGACCGGGCGTTACCTGGTGCAGGGCGCCATCGACCGCGACTACCCGCTCGTCATGGGCATGGTCATCGTCTACGGGGCACTGACATTGCTGCTCAATCTCCTCGCTGATCTCGCCTGCGGCTGGCTCGATCCGGGCACGC
>DASQRV010000428.1:0-2550 GCA_035642735.1 Steroidobacteraceae bacterium | reverse complement strand
CTCGATCGCGATCACCGGGTTCAAGGACTTCCTGAAAACCTATCCCGACAGCTCGCTCGCGGACAACGCGCAGTACTGGCTCGGGGAGGCGTACTACGTGAGCCACGAGTACGATTCCGCGGCGGGGTCCTTCCGCACGGTGCTGAAGAAATGGCCTGATTCGCCCAAAGCGCCGGATGCGATGCTCAAGCTCGGCTACACACAGTTCGCACAGAAGCAGTTCCCCGCCGCGCGTGCGACGCTCGATGAGGTCACCAAGAAGTATCCCGGGACCGACTCGGCGAAGCTCGCCGCGGAGCGGCTGCGCCGCATGCCCGCGCAGCCCTCACAATAGCCGGCCGCCCGCAGCGGGCGGCGGGAGCCGGACGCGGAGCGTTGACGCAGCATGACCCGCCTCAGGATCACCGAGATCTTCCATTCGCTCCAGGGGGAGGCGGACACCGCCGGCATCCCCACCGTGTTTGTGCGCCTCACGGGCTGTCCACTGCGCTGTCAGTACTGCGACACCGCCTATGCGTTTCACGGCGGGGAATGGTGGGAGTTGCCGGCGATAGTGGCGCGGGTGCAGGAATACGCCACGCGCTACGTATGCGTCACCGGCGGCGAGCCGCTCGCCCAGAAGGGCTGCACGGCGCTGCTCACGGCGCTGTGCGATGCGGGCTTGCGGGTATCGCTCGAGACGAGCGGCGCGATGGCACTGGCAGAAGTCGATCCGCGGGTGGTGAAGGTCGTGGACGTCAAGACTCCCGGCTCGGGCGAGGAACGACGCAATCGCTACGAGGAGCTGCCGCGCCTCGCACCGCATGACCTGGTGAAGTTCGTCATCTGCGACCGTCGCGATTACGAGTGGAGCCGCGCAAAGCTCGGCGAGGTGGCATTGCCGCAGCGTTGCACCGTGCTCTTTTCCCCGAGCCACGAGCAGCTCGCCGCGCGTGATCTCGCCGACTGGATCCTCGCGGATCGCCTGCCGGTGCGCTTCCAGATCCAGTTGCACAAGTACCTGTGGGGCAACGTGCCAGGCAAGTGATGGCGGCGGCTGAACTTCAGGCAGTGGTGTTGCTATCGGGAGGCCTCGATTCGGCCACAGCGCTCGCGCTCGCGCGCGAGCAGGGCTTCGCCTGCTACGCGCTCTCGGTCGATTACGGCCAGCGGCACGCGGCGGAGCTCGACGCTGCCCGCCGCGTCGCACGCGCCGGCGGTGCCCGCGAGCATCGCATCATGCGCGTCGATCTCGCCGGCATTGGCGGCTCGGCGCTCACCGATCGCGCCATCGCGGTGCCGGAGAGTCCGGGCGAGGGTATTCCCGTCACGTACGTCCCGGCGCGCAACACCATCATGCTGGCGCTCGCGCTGGCCTGGGTCGAGGTGCTCGGTGCGCGCGATGTGTTCATCGGCGTCAATATCTTGGATTCCAGCGGCTACCCGGACTGTCGTCCGGAGTTCATCGAGTCCTTCCGGCGGCTGGCCGCGCTCGCAACCCGGGCGGGTGTCGAGGGCAAGCCCTGCCACATCAACACACCGCTCATCGGCTGGACCAAGACCGAGATCATCCGCGAGGGCACGCGGCTCGGCGTCGATTACGGGCAGACGGTGTCGTGCTATCAGGCGGATGCCGAGGGCAGGGCGTGCGGCCGCTGCGACGCCTGCCGCCTGCGGCGCGCGGGCTTCGCCGCGGCGGGAATACCGGACCCGACCCGGTACCAGGGCCTGTAGTATCATGCCGCCCCCGCCGCGGGGACGGCGGAGGCGGTGCGGGTGCGTCGTCGCACCGCGCGGCCCGGTCGGGCGGGGCCGTTTTTTCCAAAGCGCTGGGGCGTTAGCTCAGTCGGTAGAGCATCGGACTTTTAATCCGCTGGTCGACGGTTCGATTCCGTCACGCCCCATATAAATCAATAAGTTACAGGCACAGCCATTATCCGTGGCACACTGGTAACGCGTTACAACGTAACGCGTTACGCGAGGTGCCACCATGGAAGCAGCTGAACGCATGAAGGCCATGCGTGAGCGGCGGCGTGCTCGTGGCCTGCGCGAGTTACGCTTGATCGTGCCCGACGCACGGTCCAAAGCAGTCCGCAGGCGCGTAGCGCGAGAGGTTGCAGCTCTGGACCGCTCCCATGAGCTTGACGCGCTAAAGTGGATCGAAGCGGTAGCGGAGTTCGATGCTCGGTGAAACGCGGCGACGTCGTGACTGTTGCGGCCGCCGGCGACTACGGCAAACCACGGCCAGCGGTAATTGTGCAAACCGACGCGCTGCCGGCTGAGCACGCGTCCGTGATCGTCTGCCAGATGACCTCCGACGGAGATGACGCGCCGGACTTTCGGGTAGTCATCGAGCCCACTGCACGGAACGGTCTGCACACGCGATCCCACGTCATGGCCGACAAGCCCGTTACGATTCGGCGTGCGCGAATCGGAAAGAAAATCGGTCATCTAGATGACAACGACATCGCGCGATTGAACATCGCGTTGGCATTCGTCATGGGACTTGCAGATTGACTGCGGACTCAAGCTGCCTGCCGTACTAGATTGGGTGTCACCTCAGTGGCGCTC
>DASQRV010000427.1:0-2734 GCA_035642735.1 Steroidobacteraceae bacterium | reverse complement strand
AAGGCATCGGGCGTGGTGCGATCGAGAGAGACTTCGACGTATGCGAGCAGCCCGAGACCGAGACGTCGCGGGTTGAGCCGCGCGAAGTACCCCTCGATGTAGCCGCCAGACTCGAGGCGCCGTACCCGCTCGAGCGTCGGGGTCACGGTGAGGTGCACCTCACGCGCGAGTTGCGAGACCGCGGCCCGTCCGTCCTGCTGCAGCCGGGCGAGCAGCCGGCGGTCGATGCGGTCGAGACTCCGCTCGGGAGCCGCTGAGGGCGCCGGCCGGACCCTTGCGGCGTGCGTCTTTGCTGTCGTCATGGCAGTCGATTTTACTGATAAAGAGCTTTAAATGGATAATTATTCTCTACATATAGGGATAAAATAAGGATAATTCACTGCAAGCTGGAGCGTGCACTGACATGGTGGCGAACGGACTGACTGGCCGATCAAATGGGGCGAGCGTGCTGGCGACGCTGCGCGCGCAACTGCGTGCCGCCACGCTGCGCCCGGAAGCAGCCGCTTCCGGTGAAGCGCTGGCTGACCTGACTCCCGTCCAGGGCGCACTCGAGCGCGCCCGGGCGCGCGCTGCGCGCTGGGTGGAAGCGGCGCGCGCCGATCAGCGCTCGCGACCGCTGGTGGAGCGGATGCTCGAGCAGTTTCCGCTCGACAGCGCGCAGGGCAAGGCGCTCATGAGCCTCGCCGAGGCACTGCTGCGCACTCCCGACCCCAAGCGCGCCGATCAGCTCATTGCCGAGCGCCTCGCCACCATCCGCGAGGCCGGGGTGCCGGGAGATTCCGACCTGTTGCTGCGCACCGGCTTCACGCTGCTCGGTGCGGCGGGCCGGCTCCTGCCGGACGTTTTCGGTGAGCTGTCCGGAGAGTTCTCCACGGCGAGCCTCACGCGGCCGGTGGTCGCCCCGATCGTGCGCGCAGCGCTGCGACAGTCGATGCAGCTCCTCGGTCATGCCTTCATCGTCGGCGAGACCATCGACGAGGCGCTCGCGCGTGGCGCTGCCGATCCGGAGCTCGCGTTGTGCTCCTACGACGTGCTCGGCGAAGGGGCCCGCACCGAGGCGGCCGCGCACCAGTATTTCGAGGCCTACGCCCACGCCATCGCGGCGCTGCGACGTCAGGACGCGCGCGGTACCCATGCGCGCTCGGGAATCTCGGTGAAGCTCTCGGCGCTCGAGCCGCGCTACACGCTGCTGCAGAGCTCGCGGGTCCACGAGCGGCTCGCACCGCGGATGCTGCAGCTGGCGCTCGCGGCCTCGCAGGCGGACATCGGGTTCACCATCGATGCCGAAGAGGCCGACCGGCTCGATCTGTCGCTCGACATCATCGAGACGCTCGCGCGCGATCCGCGCACGTGCGGGTGGGAGGGTCTCGGTCTCGCGGTGCAGGCCTACGGCCGCCGCGCGCCACTCGTGCTCGCCTGGGTCGCGCAGCTGGCACGCGAGACCGGCCGGCGCATGAGCGTGCGGTTGGTGAAGGGCGCTTACTGGGACAGCGAGATCAAGCGCGCCCAGGAGCGCGGTCTCGCCAGCTTCCCGGTGTACACCTCCAAGGCCGCGACCGACGCCAGCTATCTCGAGTGCGTGCAGGAGCTGTTCGCGGTGCGCGCTTGTGTCTACCCGCAGTTCGCGACCCACAACGCTTACACCGTGGCCGCGGTCCTCGAGCTCGCCCCAAGCGGGGCGGCCTTCGAGTTCCAGCGTCTCCAGGGCATGGGCGAGGCACTCTACGCGGCGGTGCGCGCCGAGGTCCCGGAGCTCCCGCCGGTGCGGGTGTATGCGCCCGTGGGCACTCACGAGGAGCTCCTGCCTTACCTGGTGCGGCGGCTGCTCGAGAACGGCGCCAACACCTCCTTCGTGCACCAGTTCATGAATCCGCAGATCCCGGTGGAGCAGGTCGTGCGCGATCCCGTCACCTCGCTCGCCACCGAGGCCGGCTCGACCTCTCGCGTACGCGAGCCGCCGGCGCTGTTCGGCGCCGAGCGTGCCAACTCGACGGGGGAGGACTTCGGCGACCCCGAGGTACTCGCGGCGCTCGAGGCGGAGGTTCGCGTGGAGGCGCGCGCGAGCTACACGGGCGCACCGATACTGAGCGGCCGCGTGCCGCGCGATGCGAGCGTCCCGGTCACATCGCCCGCCGACACGACCGAGGTGGTCGGTCTCACGCGCGATGCCAGCGCGCAGGAGATCCGCACCGCCATGGAGGAGGCCGCCGCGGCACAGCCCGACTGGGATGCGACGCCGGCGGAAGCGCGCGCGGACTGCCTCACCCGGGCGGCCGATCTGCTCGAGCAACGGCGCGGCACCTTTCTCAGCCTCCTGGTCCGCGAAGCCGGCAAGACGCTTCCGGATGCGATGGCGGAGCTGCGCGAGGCGGTGGACTTCTGCCGTTACTACGCGGCGCGCGCGCGCGAGCTTTTCGGCGCTCCCGAGCGGCTGCCCGGGCCCACCGGCGAGCGCAATACGCTCTCGCTCACCGGCCGCGGTGTATTCGTGTGCATCAGCCCGTGGAACTTCCCGCTGGCGATCTTCACCGGGCAGATCAGCGCGGCGCTGGTTGCCGGCAACGCGGTAGTCGCGAAGCCGGCACCGGCGACGCCGCTCATTGCGCACGCCATGACGCGCCTGCTGCACGAGGCGGGCATACCGCCGGCGGTGCTGCAACTCACGCCGGCCGACGGCCCGCCTTTCGGCGAGGTGGCACTCAGGCACCCGGCGCTCGCCGGCGTGGCTTTCACG
>DASQRV010000426.1:0-7576 GCA_035642735.1 Steroidobacteraceae bacterium | reverse complement strand
CAGATGGCGCGCCATGGCGATGATGGCGCTCACGATCGCGAGGTCACTGAGGTCAGTCACCAGGTCGCGCACGAAGCTGCGGTCGATCTTGAGCGTGTCCACCCGCCAGCGCTTGAGGTACGAGAGGCTCGAGTAGCCGGTGCCGAAGTCGTCGATGGCAATGTGCACACCGAGCTCGCGCAGCTTCGCCACCGTATCCTGACTTGCCTCGCGCGCGCGCGCCTCGCGCCGCTCGAACACCGCGCTCTCGGTGAGCTCGACCTGCAGCATCGAGGCCTCCAGCCCGTGCTCCTTGGTGAGGCGTGCGATCTGCTCGGCGAGGTTGGAGCGCTGCAGCTGGACCGCGGAAACATTGATCGCGACCGGGACGAGCTTGCCTTCCGCCTGACGCCAGCGCGCCATGTCCTCGATCGCGCGCTGCAGCACGAAGTCGCCGATGGGTACGATCAGTCCCGCCTCCTCGGCGATGAGCACGAAGCGCTCGGGCCGCACGTAGCCGTGCGTCGGGTGCTTCCAGCGCATGAGTGCCTCGAGCGCGACCACGCGGTGGGATTCGATGTCGACGAGCGGTTGGTAGTGCACATCGAGCTGCCGGCTCTGCAGCGCGGTGCGCAGGCTCGATTCGATGGCAATGCGCTCTTTGAGCCGTTTGTCCATGCTCTGGCTGAAGCGCTGGTAGTTGTTGCGGCCGCGGTCCTTCGCCTGGTACATGGCGGTATCGGAGTGGCGCAACAGCTCGCCCATGTCGGCGCCGTCATCAGGATAGAGAGCCACCCCGATGCTGACCGTGGTCACGAGCGTGCGCCCATCGACTACCATCGGCGCGCTCAGGGCATGGTTGATGCGCGCGGCGGCATCGTTCACCTGCTGGGTGCTCCTGATCCCGCGCATCACCACCACGAACTCATCGCCGCCCATGCGCACCACCAGGTCATCGGCGCGCATGGTCGAGCGGATCCGCTGCGCCACCGTCTTAAGCAGCTTGTCGCCGGTCTCGTGGCCGCGTGAGTCGTTGACGTGCTTGAAGCGGTCGAGATCGAGGAACAGCACGGCGAGCACCTTGCCGTTCTTCTTGGCTTCCTCGATGGCGCCGGGCAGATGGGCCGCGAGGTACAGCCGGTTCGGGAGTCCGGTGAGGTGATCGTGATGGGCGAGGTGATCGAGCTGCTGGTGCTTCGCCAGGAGCTGCGTCTCCACTTTGCGGCGAATGGTGACATCGTGCACCGCCACCGCGAGCAGCTGCCGGCCGTCCACCAGGATGCGCTGGCAGGTCGCCTCCACGTTGAGCTCGGAGCCGTCCGCACAGCGTTGGCGCATCTCGAGGGGGGCGCGACCGGTCGCATCCTGCAGCTTGAGAAGCGCGCCGCGACCGTCGACCCCCTCGACGCTGAAGATGTCGTCGAACTTCAGCGCGCGCAGCTGATCCAGCGTGTAGCCGAGGTTGCGCAGCGAGGCGGGATTGCCCGACACGCAGCGCATCGTAGCGGGCTCGAGCGCGATGGCAGTGGTCGGCCACTGCTCGAACACGGCGAGGTGTTGGGCATCGTAGGGCGATGCCGGCTGGCGCAGCCGCAGACGCCACAGCAGCGCCAAGGCGATTGCTGCGCATACGAGTCCAGCCAGCGCTCCGACCGCAAATGCCAACTGATTCACACTTTGCCCCGCAAGGTCTTATGCAGTGTGGCGGAAGCAACCGCGGGCGTGTCGTGCGCTGTGCACAGTTTGATGCGCCGACGCGCCCCGCCCCGAAGCTTTGGGAGGCAGCGCGAACGGCAGCCGCATTAAGTCTCGAACGGACGCGCGTTCAGGCAGCGCCTGCGGAACCTGGCTCGAAGTCCACGCGACAGGTCGCGCCGCGCTCGATCTCGCGGGCTACACCTGCGACGATCACGGCGTTCTCGCCAAACTTGACTCCGTGCAGCTCTTTGTCGAAGCGGAACTCGCGCAGCGCGGGAGTGGGGTCGATGGAGGGCTGCCCGGTGCGCTGATCGATCGAGGGAATCGTACAGCGTGTGCAGGGCTTCACCAGGCGCAACGTCACCTCCCCGAGGGTGAGCGTATCGATCCGATCTTCCGCCCACGCCGGCAGACCCTCGAGTACCACGTTCGGCCGAAAGCGCTCCATCGGAATCACCGCAGGTAAGCGCGTGTTGAGATCCGCGAGTGAAGCCGCGTTGCACACGAGCACTGGAAAGCCGTCCGCAAAGCCCATGGGCGCGGGCACGGCACCGGCGAAGGTCGGGTTCGCACGCCGCTCGCTCTGTGCCGGCACACGCACGAGGCGCACCGCCTCACCGGCGGCGCGGCTCGCCCACTCGGCGGCATCCGCCCCTTCATCGAGGCCGACGCACCGATCCTGGTGCACGCGCACGGCGAGGCGCTCGGAGCGAAAGGGACGCGGCAGCCGCAGCGGTGGCAGCCCCGGTGCGTGCAGCACCACCTCACCGCCTTCGAGCTCCGGCACGATGCAGGCGAGCTGCGGGTGCGTGCGTTGGCTGAGGAAGACGCCATGGGCATTCACCAGCATCCACTGCCGGTCCGCCTCGAAGCCTGTCGCGCCGAGGCGCACCCGCGGGCAAGCGATGCCGCGAGCAGATTTCAGCGGGTAGACGAAAAGACCGGTCACGGTGGCGATGGCGGTCATGGCTAGCTCGCGGGCGTGCGGCCCGGGGCAGTCTGCCATATGCTGCAGCACCCGCGGCTTCGGGGGATGAGGTATGCCCGCAAAAAGAACCTCCAGGAACGAAGGCGAGGGCATCACGGGATTGGTGCGCACCGCCGTGACCGCCATGGTGAGTGCCAGCGTGATCTTTGGCGGGCCGCATGCACAGGCACGCACGCAGAAGCCGTCGCTCTACGGCCGCCACTGGATGGCGGTCACCGGCAAGCCAATCGCCGCCACCGCGGGGGCGAAGATCTTCGCGCAGGGCGGAAACGCCGTGGATGCCGCCTGCGCCATGCTCGCCGCGACCGCGACCGCGTGGACCACGCTCTCGTGGGGCGGCGAGACCCAGGCACTCATCTACAACCCCGGCACCGGCAAGGTGATCGCCATCAACGGCCTGGGAGTCGCCCCCACCGGCGCGACCCCCGAGTACTTCCACAAGCTCGGCCTGCGCTACCCGCCCGAGTACGGGCCGCTCGCCGCCGTGACCCCGGGGACCCCGGGCGGCCTGATGACCATGCTCGCCGAGTACGGAACGATGAGCCTCGGTTCGGTGCTTGCACCCGCGATCGAGATGGCGGATGGCTTCCCGATGGACGAGTCGCTCGCCGCCACCATCGAGCACTTCAAGGAAAAGCTCAAAGAGTGGCCGGACTCCAAACGAGTGATGCTGCCGCACCTCGGCGCTGCGCACGAGGGGCCCGAGCCCGGAGAGATCTTCCGCCAGCCGGATCTCGCCGCGACGCTGCGCAAGCTGGTGGCAGCGGAGCAGGAAGCGCTCAAGGCCGGCAAGGACCGCGAGGCCGCCATCTACGCCGCCTACGACCGCTTCTATCGTGGCGATATCGCCCGCGAGCTCGTCGCGGCGGTGCGCGACGCCGGCGGTCTCTTCACGCTCGAGGATCTCGCCAACTGGAAGGTGCACATCGAGGAGCCGGTCCACAGCAGCTACCGGGGAATCGAGGTCTACAAGCTCAACGCCTGGGTGCAGGGCCCGGTGATGCTGCAGACACTCAACATCCTCGAGAATTTCGACCTGAAGTCCATGGGCTACAACAGCGCCCAGTACATCCACACGCTCTACCAGGCGATGAACCTGGCGTATGCGGACCGTGACTTCTACTACGGCGACACGAGCTACTCGCCCGGGCCGCCGGTGAAGGGCCTCCTGTCGAAGGACTACGCTCGCGAGCGCACCAGGCTCATCCGGCCCGACCGCAATGACCCGGACGCGCGCCCGGGCGACCCCTACCCCTTTCAGGGCGGGAAGAATCCGTACCTGTCGTATCTGGAGAACTGGCACAGCAAGATGCCGGCGCAGACTCCGGTAACACTGGCCGAGTTCGATCGCACTTTCCGCCTCGGCACCACCAGCATCCAGGCGGCGGACGAGAAGGGATGGGCGGTGTCTGTGACACCGAGCGGCGGCTGGACTCCCGCGGTGATCGCCGGTCACACGGGCATCGGCCTCAGCCAGCGAATGCAGAGCTTCGTGCTCGATCCCAGGGAGAATCCTTACAACGTGCTCGAGCCCGGTAAGCGGCCGCGCGCAACCCTGACGCCATCACTCGCCCTCAAGGACGGCAAGCCCTTCCTCATCTTCTCGGTGCAGGGTGGCGACACGCAGGACCAGAACCTGCTGCAGTTCTTCCTCAACGTCGTGGAGTTCGGCATGACCGTGCAGGAGGCAACGGAGGCGCCCAACATCACCAGCTACCAGATGCGGGATTCCTTCGGTGACCATCAGTCTTTTCCGGGCCGGCTCACGCTCAATACCGTTACCGCTCCCTCGGTCCGCAGGGAGCTCACGCGCATGGGCTACTCACTCGAGTTCGAGGAGCGCACCTCGGGGCCTCTCAACGCGATATTTGTCGACCGCACGCATGGCACGCTCTGGGGCGGCTCAAGCAACTACGGACAGGATTACGGCATCGGCTGGTGAGAGCCGGGTGACGGGCGACTGTGACCGGCTCCACAGTTCCGCCGACCGGAAGCCCTTCGAGGCAGCGCATCGGTTTAACGTAGGACCGCCGCGCCGGAAATGTGCACCCCTGGCGCGGCGCCCGTTATGAATCAGTCGAAACCCTTCGGGTCCGCGACCAAACCCAACGCCGGCACTCCCGCGAAGGCCGCAGCGCCGGCAGGATCTACCGGTATTCCCGGCACGCCCGTGAACGCTCCGGTGCGACGCCCGGTCGCACCCGCGCCGCGGCCCGCGGGTGCTCCGACTCGCTCCACCGCCGGCACATCGCCACAGCCCGGGACCGACCTGCCCTCGGCTGCACGCGGCCGCTCTAAACCGGATCAGGCGCAGCCGCAGGGAGCGACCGGCAAAGTCGTCCACGATGAGCGCGGTAACGCGGTGTGGGACTGGCTCAAGCAGACGGGGCGTAACGCCATCGAGAGCACCACGCGGATGCTGCGCAGACTCGAGACGCCTGAGCTCAAAGTCGAGCAGACGCACGAAGAAGAGCTGCGCATCCAGCCCGACAACGGCACGTGCTCCGGCGGCGGCTACGACCCCTACAACCAGCCCATCAAGTCGCGCCGCTCGCCAAACAAGTAGTCTCAGGGTTCCGAGCTCACTCCCCGCTCGCGCGGGCCACGACCACGTAGTGCTGCACCTCGTCTTCGAACTCGAGGAGGAAATCCTTGTCCTCCGCGTAGTACTTCGCCTTGAGCAGATCGCCGCCGGCGAAGGCGCGGATGGCATCCTCCGACTCCCAGCGCGTAACCGTGAGAAAGTGGCTCACGTCGGCCTCGTCGCGGCGCAGGACGGCCACGTCGAGATTTCCGGCAGTGCCGCGATAGTCCGGAATTGCGCGTAGCGTGAGAAAGGCCGCGTACTCGTCGGCGCGATCGCGCCGTGTGCGGCCGTGCCAGATGCGCACGATCATGGAGTCACCCCTTCGCAGGCGAGAGCACTCGCGCGAGGATACCCGCTTCGGGGCGCAAGACGGGGCCAGGGCGGCCGCGGACTGCGCCCGTGCGCGCGTTGCGCGTGCATGCCGGCTGCCAGTGCTTTAGTCTTACCGCTCCCGGGCTCGGGCGTGCACAGGGACGCACGCTCCAGGCTCTCCGACCGGAAAGCGGCGCACGCCGTGCACATCGGTGCAGCGGCCCGCCCCGGCGTAGCGAAACATAGGGGTATTTCATGGAAGCGAGAAAGCTCCGCCAGTCCGATTCGGAACCTTTCCAGCTCTCACTGCGGATCCGTCATCCCTCGGTCGACCCGGATGAGCTTTCACGCGAGTTCAGTATTGAAGCTGCGCACTGCTTCCGTGCGGGAGATCCACGCCTGTCGCGCAGCGGCATCGCCTCGGTACACCCCGAAAGCTACTGGCTCGCGCCGCTAAACACCGCCAACTGGCCGGTGGAAGTCAACTCCCCCGGCATTCGACGCCTGCTCAGCTCCCAGGAGCGCATGGGCGTGGTGGCAACACGCAGCCTCGGTTGGGCGCTGGCGCTCTCGACACGAGTCTTCACCGCCCACGCCCAAACCCTGCGGCGCATCGTCGCCGAGGGCGGCCAGGTGAGCCTGCTGATCACCGCCCCGGCGGGCGAGGTGAACGGCTTCAGCCTCACGCCGGCCGTGAGCCGGGCATTCAGCCAGCTCGGCATCACGCTCGAGTTCGAGTTCACCGGCGATTGAGGCGCGCGGCGCGCCGAGCGGACTCAGTGCTTGCCGAAGATCGTCCGCATGCGCTGAGTGTCCCCGTTCGGCTTGCGGATCTCCACTTCGCGCCACTCCCGATCCGGTGACTGAGGCATCGCCAGGATAGCCTGGCGCGCTTCGGCCAGCCGGTGCTTGAGCAGCGGCTTCAGCGCATCCAGCGTGACGCTCGCCTCCTTCTCCTGCTCAGTCTCGGCGAGCTCGCTGTCGCAGTAGGCGCGGAAGTACTCGGTGTACCACTCCTCGTACAGCACCAACGGCTCGTAGAAGGCGGCATCGTGCATGAGATGCTCGCCCAGGTGGTAGGTACACAGGTAGCTCGAGCTGCAACGCACGTAGTTGGCGTGCTCGCGGAGCACGGCATCGGTGTAGTCACGACAGCGGTAGAACAGCGCGAGGGCGCGGCGGCGCTTCTCGCCGGTCACCTGAGCCTCGCGCAGATACTCGAACACCGCGCGTCGGTGCACGAGAGCGAACACGGTGCTGCGCAGCGCTGTCACCTGCTCCGCAAGCCTGCCGCGGTCGGAGATGGCGTGCAGGAGACGGTCGTGCTCCACTTCCCAGCGCTGGTAAGTTTCCGGGCATTGCAGCATGCGCCGCGCCGCAGCATCCGCGGGCGTGTGCAGGTAGGTCGACATCTGCACCCGCAACTCCGACTCCTCCATGAGCCGCGCATGCCCGAAACCGCGGACGAGCATTCGCGACCGCGTACGAGCCTGCGCCCCCAGCGGGTGGTTCAACTCTGAGACCGTCTCTTCAGGCGACCGAAGCCTTTAGTCTCCACGCAAGCGCGCTGCGGTGCAATACATAATGTGGCGGTCGCGCGTCGCGATGGTCGTATTTCATCGACATGACGGCCGCGGGCAGTGAGCGAGCGGCGGCGCGACGCCGCCTGATCCCGGGGCGGGGAAGCCGTGGCTCAGTGGAACAGTGCGCTGATCAGCTGCCCTGCCTCGATGCGCAGCGCGGCCAGAGCGCCGAATACGATCACCGCGGTAAGTCCCAGGAACGCGACGCCAGCGATGTCGGCCGCGGTCTGTCCGTGGCCTTCGAGACGGGCATAGAGATGCTCGGCACGCAGCAGCAGCGACCAAAGCAGGTACGCCGCGAGCAGTGTGACGACGATCAGCACAACGGATGTGAAGATGCTCATGGCACCGAGTCTGGCGGAATCTTGCGGCGGAACGTTGACCGGTTTCACGATCCGCCATCCTCGCTCGCCGCGCGGATGACCCGGC
>DASQRV010000425.1:0-3762 GCA_035642735.1 Steroidobacteraceae bacterium | reverse complement strand
GCGCCCGACAGCCCGCGCAGTGACGCCGCCCCGGCAGAGAAGCGGCCCGGCGAAATCCTGCGCACGCTCGTGCGGCGCGAGCTGTGGGAGCACCGCGCGCTGTGGCTTGCGCCGCTGTGTATGGCGGCGCTGCTGGCGCTGGTTGCTGCCATCGGCCGCATCCACATCGACATGGACGAGGCTCCGCAGCTTACGGGCGAGTCCCAGCGGGTGGCGCTGTTCTCGATCATCCAGTTCGTGCTTGCGATGCCTCTTTACCTCGTGGCCCTCTTCGTCGGCAGTTACTACCTGCTCGACTGCCTGTACGCCGAGCGCAAGGACCGGAGCATCCTCTTCTGGAAATCGCTGCCGGTGTCCGATGGCCTCACCGTGTGCTCGAAGCTGCTGGTCGCGCTCGTGGTCGTACCTTTCGGAGTGCTCGCGCTCGCGCTCCTCGCGCACCTCGCGTACACCGCCATCCTCGCTGCCCGCGTCGCGCTCGGGAGCCTGCCTCCGGTTCTCACCTGGAACAGCTACGAGTGGCTGCGCACCGAAGCGGTGATGTTGCTCGTGACGCTTTTTGCCGTGCTCTGGTGGGCGCCCATCGCCGGTTACCTGCTGCTGGTCTCGGCCTGGGTGCGGCGTGCGCCGATACTGTGGGCGACGCTGCCGTTCGCGCTCGGGCCGGTGCTCGAATGGGTCGCGTTCGGAACGCGCTACCTGCTCGGCTTCATCGAGTACCGCGTGAACGGCATCTGGGAGATCCTCGGGGTCGGGCACCTGAACATCATTTCCAAGCACGGCCCGCACCACCCCGTGGGCACGGCGCTCGGGGTGCTCGATTTCCGTGGCGCCTTGACCTCGATCGACCTGTGGCTCGGGCTCGCGGTGACCGCGGCGCTGGTGTACGGGGCGATCCGCATCCGCCGCTACCGCGACGACACCTGAGAAGCGCCGGCCGCCTCCGCAACACCCGACTCCGCGGCGGCCTGCATCTGCCGTCCGAGCCCGATCGCACCCAACGCGTAATGCACGGCCGCCCAGGCATGAAAGCAAAGGGTCACGGTGATGCCCTGGCGCGAGGCCTGCGCCAACACAGTGCCGCAGCCCCCGGCGAGCGCGCCGGCGGGACACGCACGGCCGAAGAGATGGTCGATCATCCAGCCCGTGAAGAGGGGACCGCCTGCGAGCGCCACCGTGAGACACAGATAGAGCAGGGCGGTCGCGGTCGCCCGCCGCCGGGCGCCGACCACGTTCTGCACGACGCCGAAGCTCGGCCCGAGCGAGATGTACTGGAAGAACCCGGCCACGGCGAGCAGCACCGCGGCGACATGCCAGCTCGGCGCGGCGAAGGCGAGCAGATAGAGCGAGGTCGCGACCGCAAGCCCGGCAGCCGGCACCAGCGCGTACCATCCGGGGTTGCGGGTCGCCGCCCGATCGGTGACGAAGCCGCCGAGGAGCGTGCCGAGCGCGACCGGTACGCTGCCGGCAAGGCCAACCACCACACCGACGGTACCGAAGTCGAGCCCGAACGCGCGGTTGAAGTAGGCGGGGATGAAGACCCACGCGCCGTAGGAGGCGAACGAAGAGATCGTGAACCCAATGATGACGTTGGCTGCCGGCCAGCTGAGAAAGAGCGCGCGCGCAACCGCGGCGAGCTCGCGCGTTTCGGTGCGGACCGAGAAACCTGCCGGCACGCCCACGCCTCCCTCCGCATGACCGCGTGGGGGCTCTTCGATCAGGTACCGGACGAGAAGCGCAACCGCAACGCCAGGCAAGCCGACCGCGAGACAGGCCGCGCGCCAGCCCTGGTGCAGCACGACGTAGCCGCCCAGGACCGAGACGAACAGGTAGCCGAGCGAGAGTCCGCAGGAATAGATCGACAGCGCGCCGGCGCGCCGCTCGCGGGGGTAGTAGTCGGAGATCAGGGAATGAGACGGCGCCGAGCAGCCCGCCTCGGCAATGCCGACCCCCACGCGCAGCCCCAGGAGCTGCGCGAACGAGCCGGCTGCCGCGCCCAGTGAGGTGAGGGCCGACCACACGGCGAGCGACAGCGAAATGATGGTCACGCGGTTGAAGCGCTCGGCGAGGCGCGCGATCGGGATGCCGCTGAGTGCGTAGAGCGAGGCGAACGCCGTACCCGCCAGCAAGCCGAGCTGCGTATCCGAAAGGTGCAGGTCGAGCTTCATCGACTGGGCGAGGACGCTGATCAGATTGCGATCGGCGGCGTTGAACGCGTAGGCGAGCATCAGCAGCAGCGTCACGAGGCGCTTGTAGGCCTCGCTGTACACGCCCGGCGCACCGCACCGCGGGTGAATGCCGGGGGCCACCGCGGCCGCTAGCGCCTGGCGGCCTGCGCTTCCTCGGTCCAATCCGGCTCGATGTACAACGGCCCCGGCCGCTCGCGCAGCTGCTCGTACTTGCAGATCTGCGGCTCCGGTCCGAGCGGCGTCGACACGCCGTCGCGGAAAGCCCATTCGCCGCGCTCAGTGTCGGCAGCGCGCACGTAGCTGTTGATCATGAAGCGCCGGTCGCGGTCGCTGAGATTGGGGGCCGAGCCGTGCACCGTGTACAACGTCCACAACAACAGGTCGCCCGGTTCCATCTCGCAGGTGACGGCGGCATCCGGATCGAGCCCGACGCGCCGCAGGTCCTCGTCCGGGGTCTCGCCAATCATGATGTTGCCGTCCTCCGAGAGGCCCAGGTAGCCGTTGAGGTGACTGCGCGGGATGACGCGCAGCGCGCCGTTGGCGGCGGTCTGCGGATCGATCGCCAGCCCGCTCGTAACCGTACCCCAGAGCATGTTGCGAGTGGCGGCGGCGTTGCGAAAGCGCGCATCCTGGTGATAGCGATAGAAGGTGTACTTGGCGCCGGGCGGTTTCCAGTGGAGCTGGTGTGTGATGTGGCGGATGTCGCGCCCGAGAAAGGGCTCGAGCACGCGGAAGTAACGCTCATCGCGACGCAGCTGCTCGAAGTAGGGGCTGATCCACGGCGTCCAGTGTGCCTGCAGGACCACGCGACGCTGCGCGCGCGGGTCGTCGAGCACTTCGAACAGCAGGTTCTTATCCCGATAAGAGGCGGGGTGCCTGAGACCCTCACGGTACAGCCGCTCGGTTTCTGCCGCGACCCGCTGCATCTCGGCGGCGGGGAGGAAGCCGCGAATGATGCTGAAGCCTTCCGCGCGCAGCTCCCCGACGATGTCCTGCATCTTTCCCTCTCGGCCCTGGTTGCAGGGCGGGAAATTACCACGTCCGCTAACAGCACCCCATAGATCGCGCTTATCATCCCGATCCGGGCAAGCGATTGGCCCGCAGGGCGCGGCGGCGGTTTAATCCGGGTTCCTGCCGAAGGAGACAGTCATGTTCGATACACGCAACGACCTGCCGGCCAACGTGCGAGTCGAGGTGACCGAGCTCTTGAACGCACGGCTCGCCGACGCCATCGACCTCGGCGCACAGAGCAAGTACGCGCACTGGAACGTCAAGGGACCGAACTTCATCGCGCTCCACGAGCTGTTCGACAAGGTCGCCGAGAGCGTCGAGGACCAGGTCGACACGATCACCGAGCGCATCACGGCGCTCGGGGGCCACGCGCACGGCACGATCGCGAGCGTGGCGCGCCGCAGCACGCTCAAACCGTACCCGGAGGAGATCGCCGAGGGACTCGCGCACGTCGATGCGCTGTCGGGCGCGCTGGCGGGATATGCCGCGAAGGTGCGCGCCGCGATCGAGACCGCCGACCGGCTGGGAGATGCCGATAGCGCCGACCTCTTCACTGGCATCT
>DASQRV010000424.1:0-5423 GCA_035642735.1 Steroidobacteraceae bacterium | reverse complement strand
ACATCTTGCCGTCGCGGAACAGGTCCTCATCGACCAGCCGTGCGGGAATCGTCACGTGCTGCTCCTTGCCGCGCGTGTCGGTGAAGCGCAGGTCCGCGAACTTCACCTGCTTTTCCTTGATGAGCTTGAGAACATCGGTCGCTGTCATATCGCCTCCGGGGAAGGGGTGTATCTCGCCACGCCGTCGCCGCACCTTGTTCTGGCAGCGCAATCTGCGACCCGGCGGGAAGTGCCTCGGACATTGCAGGGCCCGTGCCAGCTCAGTCCCACCGCGAATCAAGTAGTTACTGACTTCGGGGCTGATCTCGTGCACCATGTTGGTGCACGAAGCCTTCATTATTGCACCAGACCGGTGCGCCAGTCAGCCCAGCCCGCGGGCCGTAACGTGCTGGAACGGCCACAGAAGTGCATCTGCGCACTTTTGGTGCACCCACCCGCCGCCGCTGCGAGCGCCGTATACTCGCGCGCTCTTTGGGGTCTGAATGCCCAAGCCAATGAAAATCGGCCGTGCCCCGCGCACCTTTCAGGAGCTCATCTTCGCGCTGCAGCACTACTGGTCGCAGCAGGGGTGCGTGATCCTCGAGCCTTACGACATGGAAGTCGGCGCCGGCACGTTTCACACCGCGACGTTCCTGCGTGCGGTGGGGCCCGAGCCCTGGCGGGCGGCGTACGTTCAGCCCTCCCGCCGGCCGACCGACGGACGCTACGGGGAGAACCCCTTTCGCCTGCAGCACTACTACCAGTACCAAGTGGCGATCAAACCCTCGCCGCTGCCGATCCTCAATCTCTACCTCGGAAGTCTGGCCGCGCTCGGCCTCGACCCGCTCGTGCACGATGTGCGCTTCGTCGAAGACAACTGGGAATCCCCGACGCTCGGCGCCTGGGGACTCGGGTGGGAGGTGTGGCTGAATGGCATGGAGATCACGCAGTTCACCTATTTCCAGCAGGTCGGCGGTCTCGACTGCCGCCCGGTGACCGGCGAGATCACGTATGGCCTCGAGCGCCTCGCGATGTATCTGCAGGGCGTCGAGAGCATCTACGACATCCTCTGGGGCGAGGGCATCGACGGTCCAATCACCTATGGCGACATCTACCAGCAGAACGAGGTCGAACAGTCGGCCTACAACTTCGAGCAGGCCGATGTGGCGACGCTGTTGAGGCACTTCGAGGACCACGAGCGCACCTGCCAGAGCCTCCTGCAGGCGAAGCTCCCGCTGCCAGCGTACGAGCAGGTGTTGAAGGCCTCGCATACCTTCAACCTGCTCGATGCACGGCGTGCGATCTCGGTCACCGAGCGCCAGCGCTACCTCCTGAGAGTCCGTACGCTCGCCAGCGCGGTGGCCCGGGCCTATCTCGCGAGCCGCGAGGCGCTCGGCTTCCCCCTTCTCAAGAGCCGCGACAAGCCTCCGGCGAGCGCGGCGCAATCGGCGCAATCCTCTCCAGCGCCGGCTGCGGCAGGCGCCGTGGCCGCTTCGCGGACGGGCTCATGAGCACGGCGGCCCGCGATTTCCTCGTCGAGATCGGCACCGAGGAGCTGCCGCCTAAGGCGCTCCGCACCCTCGCCGACGCCTTCCTCGCCGCAATCGGCGCGGGGCTCGAGAAGGCGAGCCTCGCCCATGCGGGCATCGCAGGCTTCGCCACCCCGCGGCGCCTGGCGGTGCGGGTCGACCGTCTCGCCGCGCAGCAGCGTGAGCAGCACGTGCGTCGCCGCGGGCCGCCGCTCGCGGCGGCGTTCGATGCGGCGGGTGCCCCCACCCGCGCGGCGCAGGCCTTCGCCGCGAGCTGCGGTTCCACCGTGGAGGCGCTCGAGCGCATCGAGGAAGGCAAGGGGACGTTCCTTTATTTCGTCGGCACGCGCGCCGGTGAGCGCACCACTGAGCTGCTGCCCGCGCTCGTGCAAACGGCGCTCGATCAGCTGCCCATTCCGCGCCGCATGCACTGGGGCGAGGGGCGGGCCCTGTTCGTGCGCCCGGTGCACTGGATCGTGATGCTGTTCGGGCGCGATGTCGTGCCGGCGAGGCTCCTCGACACGGAGGCCGGCCGCCACACTCACGGGCACCGCTTCCACGCACCGCGGCCGCTCTCGCTGCCGAGTCCCGCTGCCTACGAGCGCACGCTCCGGGAGAGGGGTCACGTGCTCGCGGATTTCGCCGTGAGGCGCGAGCGCATCCGCGCCGAGGTCATCACGGTGGCCGAGGCGGTCAAGGGGCGCGCACTGATCAGGAATGCGCTGCTCGATGAAGTGACTGCGCTCACCGAGTGGCCCGTGGCGCTTGCCGGGCGCTTCGAGGACCGCTTCCTCGCGCTGCCGCGCGAGGTGCTGATCTCGACCCTCGAGGATCACCAGCGCTACTTCCCGGTCGAGGATGCGGCCGGCAGGCTGCTCCCGGCCTTCATCACCGTGAGCAACATCGCCAGCCGCGACCCACCCAAGGTCCAGCAGGGCAATGAGCGCGTCGTGCGCGCGCGGCTCGCGGATGCGGCGTTTTTCTGGGAGCAGGACCGGCGCGAGCCACTCGCCGCGCGGCAGCGCGGGCTCGAGGCGGTGACCTTCCAGGCGAAGCTCGGCTCGCTCGGGGACAAGACCCGGCGCCTGCGCGCGCTGACACCCGACATTGCCGCGACCGCCGGCGCCTCGCGCGTGGCGGCACTGCGCGCGGCGGATCTCGCCAAGTGCGACCTTCTCACCGCGATGGTGGGCGAGTTCCCCGAGCTCCAGGGCATCATGGGCGGCTATTACGCACAGGCCGACGGCGAAGAGCCGCAGGTGGCCCTGAGCCTGCGCGAGCAGTACCTGCCGCGCTCGGCAGGCGATGCGCTGCCCGGCAGCGGCACTGGAGTGGCGCTCGCGATCGCTGACCGGCTCGACACTATCGCCGGCATCTTCGCGATCGGCGAGAAACCCTCCGGCGCCAAGGATCCTTTTGGTCTCCGCCGCGCCGCGCTCGGCGTGCAGCGGATCCTCATCGAGAAGGGGCTGGACCTCGATCTGCAAGCCTACATCGAGCGCGCCGTCGTGGGCGTGCGGGCCGATATCGAGCGGCTGCGCAGCGCCGCAGCCGGCTCGGCCGGAAGTCCGGCCGCTGCGTCCGCGCCCTCACCGGCGTTGAAGGCGGAGAAGGCCGCGGGGGCTGCGACGGGCAGCGCCGCTGGCGCCGCAGCGCTCGCCGGCGAGATCTACGACTTCCTCATGGAGCGCTTGCGCGCCTACTACCTCGAGGGTGCCGGAGCCACCGCGCAGGGGCGCGCCCCGGTGACCACCGAGATGTTCGATGCAGTGCTCGCGACCCGCCCCGCCTCGAGCGTGGATTTCGATGCACGGCTCAAGGCGCTCAGCACTTTCCTCGAGCTTCCCGAGGCGGCGAGTCTCACCGCCGCCAACAAGCGCATCAGCAACATTCTGCGCAAGGCGAACACGAGCTGGCCCGCGGAGGTCGATGTGCTGCGGCTGCGCGAGGAGGCCGAGGTGCGGCTCTACGATGCCATGCGCGGCCTGCGTGATGCGGTCGCGGCGGATACCGCGCGGCGCGAGTACACGAGCGCTCTCGGGCGGCTGGCGCTGCTGCGCCCGGCGGTAGACACCTTCTTCGACAAGGTGATGGTCATGGATGAGAACCCGCAGCTGCGTGAGAATCGCCTGAGCCTCCTTGCACAGCTCCGGGGCCTTTTCACGGGAATCGCGGACCTGTCGCGATTGCCGGGTTGAGCACCGTGAGCGACACCAACGCGGGCGCCGCGCGCTGGCGCGTCCCCGCGGTGCAGCTCGTGGGATCGCTCTTCTTCACCGGCTTCTGGTTCGCATGGACTTTCCTCTATGCGATTGCCGTCGTGATCCTGTCCCTCTTCCTGCCCTTTCCCCGCCGCTTTGCGCTCGTGCGCGCGTACGCGGCGGTGGTGCTGTGGGTGCTCAGGTGGAGCTGCGGGCTCACCTACCGCATCGAGGGCGCCCCGCTCCCGGAAGGCTGTCACGTCGCGTTGTGGAAGCACTCCTCCTCGTGGGAAACCATGGCGATGATGGTGGTCTTTCCACGGCAGGTGTGGGTGCTGAAACGCGAGCTGCTCTGGATCCCGGTGGTGGGACTCGGCGTGAAGCAGATGCACGCCATCGCCATCGATCGCGGCGCCGGGCACTCGGCGGTGGCGCAGGTGATCGAGCAGGGCAAGGCGCGGCTCGAGGAAGGCGACTGGGTCATCATCTTCCCGGAGGGTACGCGCATGCCGGTCGGCGAGACCCGCCGCTACGGGGTGAGCGGCACGTTGCTCGCCGCCGAGAGCGGCCGGTTCCTCGTGCCGGTCGCGCACAACGCCGGCTACTACTGGCCGCGGCGCGGACTCATGAAGAAGCCCGGGGTCGTTCGCGTCGTCATTGGCGCCCCGGTCGCGGCAGCCGGCCGCGAAGTGCGCGAGGTCAACGAGCAGATCCAGGCATGGATCGAGGCGACGGTCAGGCGTCTCGCTCCGGTGGCTAACGGCTAGTATTGAATCTCAACAGAGTGCAATCGTGCCGTCACGATGGAGTTACGTCTCGCAGGTGATCCAATCTTGATCACCAGCGGTCAGATATCGAGGTTCGTCACTGAGAGCGCGTTCTTCTCGATGAACTCGCGCCGCGGCTCGACTTGGTCCCCCATGAGCGTCGTGAAGATGTCGTCGGCGGCGACCGCATCTTCGATCTTCACCTGCAGGAGCCGACGGGTCTCCGGGTTGATGGTGGTCTCCCAGAGCTGCTCCGGGTTCATCTCGCCGAGTCCCTTGTAACGCTGGATCGTCTGGCCTTTCTTCGCCTGCTCGAGCAGCCACTTCATCGCGTCCTTGAAGGAGCCGACCTCCTGCCGCTCCTCGCCGCGGGTGACGAAGGCGCCCTCGCCGATCAGCCCGGCGAGCGTGCGCGCGAGATCGGCGATGCGCTGGTACTCGGCCGACTCGAAGAACTCCCGCGGCAGGTACCTGTGGCTCGGCGTGCCGTGCTCCGTCTTGTGGATGATGATGCGCGCCGCATGCGCATCGGTCGCGGTGCGCATCTCGACACGATAGGTGCGGGTGCCGTCGGCGAGTGCGTTGAGGCGCTGATCGAGATCATGCGCCCAGCCGCGCAGCCACTCCGGCCGATCGAAATCTGCCGCGCTGACCTCGGGCATGTACACCAGCTGCTCGAGCAGCCGGTCATCGTAGCGGCGCGACCAGCGGCGGATGATCGCCTGGACCTCCATGTATTTGCGGGCGAGCGCCTCCAGCGCCGAGCCCGAGAGCGCGGGAGCGCCCACGTTCACGTGCAGCCGCGCCTCCTCGAGTGCGGCATTCAGCAACAGCTGGTTGAGCTCGTTGTCGTCCTTGACGTAGGTCTCCTGCTTGCCGCGCTTGATCTTGTAGAGCGGCGGCTGCGCGATGTAGATGTGGTTGCGCTCGATGAGCTCGGGAATCTG
>DASQRV010000423.1:0-3965 GCA_035642735.1 Steroidobacteraceae bacterium | reverse complement strand
AGAGTGGCGCGTGCGCACCGCCAAGGGCGGTGACATCACCGCCGAGCACCTCGTGTTCGCGACCGGTAATTACGCGCGGCAGACCGGGCGGCTGCTCGGCCTCAACGTGCCGGCGATCCCGGTCGAGCATCAGTACATCGTCTACGACGAATCGCCCGAGCTCAAAGCCTACCGCCAGGGCGGCGGCCGCGAGCTCGCGGTGCTCCGCGAGCCGGACACGTCCTACTACCTGCGCGAGGAACGTATGGGCTGGATCCTGGGCCCGTACGAGAAAGCGGCGCCCGCGCGTTTCGCCGACGGGGTGCCCGAGTGGTTCGGCCGCAATCTGTTTCCCGGCGATCTCGACCGCCTCGTGCCGCACGTCGAGGCGGCCACGCGCCGCGTGCCGGCACTCGAGCACTGCGGCATCAAGGACATCGTCAACGGCCCGATCTCGTATACACCCGATGGCAGTCCGCTCATCGGCCCCGCCTGCAGCGTGCGCAACGTCTGGCTCAATGAAGGACACAGCTTCGGCATCACCGCTGCCGGCGGCGCGGGCTGGCAGCTCGCCGAGTGGATCGTCGAGGGGGAGCCCGGCATCGACATGCTGGCGGTCGACCCGCGCCGCTTCGGTGCGTACACCAGCAAGCGCTACCTGGTGAAGAAGAACGAGGAGACCTACCGCAACGTCTACACCATCCATTTTCCGGACGAGGAGCGCCCCGACGCGCGTCCGGCGAAGACCAGTCCGGTGTACGACAAGCTGAGCGCCCAGGGCGCGGTCTGGGGCCAGCGCTACGGCTGGGAGCGCGCCAACTGGTTCGCCCCCCGCGGCGTTGAGCGTCGCGATCAGTGGAGCTTCCGGCGGACCAACTACTTCGAGCACGTTGGCAATGAAGCACGGCTCATGCGCGAGCGCGTCGGCGTCATCGATCTCACCCCCTTCACCAAGCACGAGGTGACGGGTCCCGGCGCCGAGAGCTGGCTCGATGGCCTCGTCGCCAACAAGGTGCCCACCCGGGTTGGACGAATGGCGCTGTCGCACGCGCTCACGCAGCGCGGTGGCATCCGCTCCGAGTTCACGATCACCAAGATCGCCGAGCAGCACTTCTATGTCGTGAGCGCCGGGGCCGCGGAGCGCTACGACAGCGACTTCCTCTTCAAATCGCTCCCCGCCGACGGCTCGGTCGGCCTGCGCAACATCACCGGCACGCGCGGCTGCTTCGTGCTCGCGGGACCGAAATCACGCGAGGTGCTCGCGCAGCTCACCGACACTTCGCTCGACAATACGGCCTTCCCCTGGCTCACCGCGCAGGTGATCGAGGCGGGCCTGGCGGTCGATGTCTACGCCCTGCGCGTGAATTTCGTCGGCTCGCTGGGCTGGGAGCTGCACTTCCCCATCGAGTACGCGCATCACCTTTTCGATGCGCTGTTCGAGGCCGGCCGCGGGCACGGCATCGGCATGGTGGGCATGCGGGCCATGGAATCGCTGCGCCTCGAGAAGTCCTACCGCATGTGGGGCAGCGACATCACTCCCGACTACACGCCCTTCGAGGCGGGTCTCGACCGCTTCGTGCGCATGAAAAAGGGGCCGTTCGCGGGTCGCGAGGCGCTCGAGCGGCAGCTCGCTGCGGGTGTCCCCAACCGCTTCGTCACGCTCGAGGTGCACGAGGTGCGCAACGCCGATCCGCTCGGCAACGAGCCGCTGTTCGACAAGGGTGGCCGCATGATCGGACGGGCCACCTCCGGCTACTACGGCCACGCCGTGCAGAAGAGCCTCGCGATCGGCTACGCGCGCACCGAGTTAGCGACGCCCGGCACGCAGCTGACGATCGAGATCCTCGGCGAGCGCAAGCCGGCGACGGTCGTGCCCGAGTCGCCCTACGACCCCGAGAATCTGCAGCTGCGCAGCTGAGCGAAACTGCGGGACGCCGGGACCGCAGGCCGGGTCGGGCCGCTCAGAACCCCCTGAGCAGGATATCCATCGCGGTGAAAATCGCGCGGGAATGCGCCGCCACGCTACCCGTATGCGGCCCGAGATCCCAGCGCGAAACTCCGGCGAGCTGCGGCGTCACCAGCATGTACGACTCGCCTTCAACCTCGACGGTCGGCATCACGAGTCCGAGCGGGAAACTGGTGAAGGCAGCGCTCTTGACGAGCGGAATCACGACGCGCGTCTCCAGGTCGCGCAGTAACTCCGCCTGCACGTCCACCAACATCGGGAACACCGAGCGGCTGCGCAGGTTCTTGTTCAGGTAAACGGCGAACTGCGGCATCCCCACCTCAAGCCGATTCGACAAAAGGCCCCGTTCTCCCTGACGTAGCAGTTATAGGCGGCGACGGCGGGGCCGTTCTCTTCACGCCATTGCCTCCACTTCAGGCGCACGAGCTCCTCGGCCAGGGCGCGCTCGAGGAGCGCCGAGAGATTAACGCGGGCACCACGCGCCGCGTCGATGAGGTCGCCGCGCACGCTGAGGTTCGTCGGGCGCTTTGCGCCGGGACCGCCTTCAGGTCTCAGAGGCTCTCTCCGCTCTCTCCCGCATCACTCTCGCGCAGGGTTGCTCGCGATGGCCACGTTCCGGGGTCATGCGCATGGCTCGTGCGCATCTTTCATGCGCATGGCCTTCAGGACCACCTGTCATTTCCCCCCTCTTTGGCCGGATTCACGGACGCCTGACGGGATTCACTGGTGTTACGTGGCCTATGTCCTCTTTCGTGTCGCAATCAGGCAAGAAAGGTGTAAAATTTGTCATGTGACCTTACCGCGCAGCAAGTACGCGTTCCTGACCCTTCCGCGCTATTCGATGATCGCGCTCTCGAATGCGGTCGAGCCGCTGCGGATGGCCAACATCATCACCGGCGAGAGCGTCTATCAGTGGACGATCGTGAGCCTCGACGGGCAGCCCATCCCGGCGAGCAATGGATTGCAGCTCTCACCCACGATGGCGCTCGAGCTGCTCGGTCCCGTGGATATCCTGTTCGTGTGCGGTGGCGTCAACGTGCAGGAGGCGGTGTCGCCGAAGATCCTGGCGGCGCTGCGGCGGCTCGCCGAGCGGCGCATTCCACTCGGCGCGCTGTGCACCGGCGGCTACGCGCTCGCCAAGGCCGGGTTATTGGATAAATACCGCGCGACCATTCATTGGGAGAACCTCTCGGCGCTGCGCGAGGAGTTTCCCCGCATTTAGCTGAGCGATCAGCTCTTCAGCATCGACCGGGATCGCTTCACCTGCTCGGGTGGCGTGGCACCGCTTGACCTGATGCTCCACCTGGTGGAGTCGAAGCTCGGAGCACGCGTCTCGCAGCTGATCTCCGAGCAGTTCATCGTCGAGCGCGTGCGCAACGACCGCGACCGGCAGTACGTGCCGCTGCGAGCTCAGATCGGCGTGAGCCACGAGAGCCTGATCAAGGTGGCGCAGCTCATGGAAGAGAACATCGAGAAGCCGCTGTCGCTCGATGAGATTGCCGCCGCGACCGCGCTCTCGCGCCGCCAGATCGAACGGCTCTTCAAGCGGCACCTGAATTGCGTGCCGAAGCGTTACTACCTGCAGCTGCGACTGCGTCGCGCGCGGGAGCTGCTGGTGCAGACCTCGATGCCGATCATCGACATCACCACCGCGTGCGGCTTCCAGTCGCCGCCGCACTTTTCGCGCTGCTACCGCGCCCAGTTTGGCTGCCCGCCGAGCGCCGAGCGTCAGGCACGCCAGGGCCAGGTATCGGCGGCAACTGAGCAAACCGTGACCCCGGTCGCGTGAGACGCAGGGGCGCAGAGGGGCCTGTCGCTTGCGGACACGCCCCCGTCGCGAAGTGGGCAGGCCATGCGGCACCTTTGACCTTAACATCTGTGTAGAAGCGGCCGCGCGAGCCGCTAAACCCCGGCCGCGCATGGAGATTTCGACAATGGCTGACGCCGACGCCGAATTCAATTTACGCGATCTCAACGACCAGGAGCTCATCGAGCAGGTGCACGACGACCTGTACAACGG
>DASQRV010000422.1:0-2207 GCA_035642735.1 Steroidobacteraceae bacterium | reverse complement strand
TGGAAGCAGTACCTGGAGGAGTTGCTGAAGTCGCCCGAGCGCTGACCGGACGGAATTTACCGTCGGCTCGGCCGATGAGCGCTCATTGAGCTCGACCAGCGAAACGTAGTGGGGTGCGCGGCCCGGGACGCGCCGTTCATGGGCGCCGCACGAAGTGCGGCGCGAGCTCCGCGACGCTGTTGCAGCCGAGCTGTCCGAGCACCCGATCGATCTCGGTGGTGAGGATCGCGAGCGCACGCTCGACACCGGCCGTCCCACCCGCCATCAGCCCATAGAGCGTCGCGCGGCCGAGCAGCACCGCGTCGGCGCCGAGTGCGAGCGCCTTGACGACGTCGGTGCCGCGGCGAAAGCCGCCATCGACAAGCACGGCGAGGCGCGTACCGACCGCCGCCCGGATCTCTGCCAGCACCTCGATCGGCGCTACGCAGTAATCGAGTTGCCGGCCGCCGTGGTTGCTCACCACGATGCCATCGGCGCCGAGCGCCGCGGCATGCTCGGCGTCGGCGACGCTCAGCACTCCTTTGAGCAGCAGTTTCCCGCGCCAGTGCTCGCGGATCCAGGCGATGTCGTCCCATGAGATCGTGGCATCGAACAGGCGCGGAATGACGGTGCTCGCCCCCATCGGCGTGAGGTTCGGCGGCAGGAAAGGCTCGAGATTGCGGAAGCGCGGCATGCCATGCCGCAGCAGCACCTGCCACAGCCACCGTGGGTGGCGCAGCGCATCGAGCGAGGCGTGCAGCGTCGGCTTGCCGGGGCTGCGATAGCCGCGCTGGTCCCATTCACGGTTGCCGAACACGTTGGCATCGGTGGTGAACAGCAGCGCCTCGTAGCCGGCCGCCGCCGCGCGCTGCATGATGTCGCGCCCGAGCGTGCGTTCCTTCACGACGTACAGCTGCATCCACAGCCGTCCACCGGCGCGCGTCGCGACTTCCTCGAGACGTGTGGTGGAGACGGTGCTGAGGGTGTAGGGCACGCCGAGCTTCGCCGCGGCGCGCGCCAGCGCCACATCTCCATCGTGGTGCAGCAGGCCGTTGAGGCCGGTGGGCGCGATGACGAGCGGAGCGTTGGCCGCGCCGCCGAGAATCGTGGTGCGCAGGTGACGCTGCGAGGTGTCCACCAGCGTCCGCGGGATGAGCCGCAGCCGCTCGAGCGCCTCGCGGTTGCCGTGCAGCGTGACTTCGTCTTCGGCGCCACTTTCGACATACTCGAACGCGAAACCCGGTATGCGGCGGCGGGCGATGTCGCGCAGGTCCGCGATATTGAGCGCGCGGCCGACGTCGTAACCCGAGAACGGACGGCGTTTCCAGGGCATGGCCGTGAGGAGAGCGCGCCGCGCGCGGCGGCGCTACTCGTGCAACGCCACGCTGATGCGCGCGGCGACGAAGGTATTGTTGACGCTGTCGTACTGTCCGTAGGCCACGAGACGGGAGATCTTGTTGGTGCCGGCCGCGAAGTCCGAGTTTACCGCGCTCGCAAACCCGCTGGCACTGTTGAAGACCGAGATGCCCGAGGTGAGGGTGGCGCTGCCGATGGCGAGCTGCAGGTTGCTCTGGTCGGCGCCCGTGGTGGTGATGAGAGGGCTCGCCGGCAGGGTCTTGAGGTCGAGGGGCGCCGGGCCGGTGCGGATCTCGTGGGTGGCGCCAAGATCGGTGTCGGCGAGGTTAACGACGAGGCCCGCGGCCGAGGCGCTGGTGAAGGGATGGGCGGAACCCCCGTTGGTCCAGTTGACCACCAGTGTCTGCAGCGTGCTCGGCCCCGGCGTCAGCGAGCGGGCGGTGAAGTCCGGTGGTGCGGTGCCAAAGGGCGTGACGCCACCCTGGACCTGCAGCAGCTGGCCGGTAGTGGGGGTGGGTCCTGGTGGCACCGCGCTCGTGTCCACGACGTAGGCGGTCGGGGTGGCGGGTCCGGAGGTGCCGGTGCCCGTGAAGCTGATTGCGGCGGGTGCGAAGCGCCCGAGCGACAGCAGATCCTGCGTGCCATCGGTGTTGAGCGTGCTCCAGAGCGCGGTAGGCCGCAGTCGCACGAGTCCCCCGGTGGCGTCCAGGCTGGCGATCGCCGTGCCCGTCGTGTCGAGGACCGGCTGCCCGGCCACCGTGATTTGCTGACCCACCGAGACGTTCGCTATCGTCAGGCCGGGAGTTGCGATGCCGTCCTCGAATACGGCCGTGCCGCTGCCGAGCGTTACGGGCAGGGTGTCGATGTAGGTC
>DASQRV010000421.1:0-9405 GCA_035642735.1 Steroidobacteraceae bacterium | reverse complement strand
CTTCGAGGCCGAGGCCGTGAGCTTCTTCGAGAAGGTGCGTGCCGGCTACCTGACACTCGCACGCCGCGAGCCTGCGCGCATTCAGGTCATCGACGCAGCCGGCCCGCTCAGCGAGGTGCAGCAGCAGGTGGCCCGGATACTCGCGAGGCTGGCCGGCCCATGACCACCCCGGCACCGATGGCCGCGCCCCCCTGGCTCGCCGCTCCGATGTCTGCGCTCGGTGCCGCCCACGAGCGCGGACGAATGCCCCACGCGCTTCTCATTCACGAGGCGCCCGGGACGGGCGGTGACTGGCTCGCCGCCTGGGCCGCGGCACTCGTGCTTTGCGAGACCCGCAAGGCCGCCCCCTGTGGCGAGTGCACCGCCTGTCGCCGCACAGCGGGGCTCCGGCACCCCGATGTGAGTTGGGTGCGGCCGCAGGAGGACTCGCGCCAGATCCGCATCGAGCAGGTGCGGGAGCTCTCCGGTGAGCTCGCCCTGACGAGCCATTCCGGCGGCTACAAGGTCGGCATCCTCACTCCGGCGGACGCGCTCAATCGCTTCGCCGCCAATGCGCTGCTGAAGACGCTCGAGGAGCCACCCGCGCGCACGCTGCTGATCCTCGTGGCCACCGAGCCCTCGCGACTGCCACCGACCGTGCTGAGCCGCTGCCAGCGACTGCGGATCCGGGCACCCGAGCGCTCCGAGTCGGTCGCCTGGCTCACCGAAGTGCGCGGAAAGGGGGACTGGGACGCGGCGCTCGACACGCTCGGGGAGGCGCCGATGCAGGTGGCGCAGGCGGACCCCGCGGAGCTCGCCGAAGTTGGCGTGGACACGCGCAAGACGCTCGCTGCCCTCACCGCCGGGCGCACCGACCCGGTGGCGGCGGCCGAGCGCTGGGCGCGCTCGCAGCTGCCGCTGCGGCTCCTGTGCTTTGAGAATTGGCTCACAGAACGCATCCGCCGCGGCGAGCGCGACGGCGCACTTTTGACGGAAATGCGGGCTGGCCACTACTTGTCAAGCGCGGTGCCGTTCTTGAATATACGCGAGCTGTTCGGGCTGATTGACGAGGTGCGGGACCTGCGCGCAACGCTGGACGTACCGCTGAACAGGGGAGTGGCGCTCGAGGCTCTTTTCCGACGACTCGCGCCTGCGGGCGGGGTGCGCAACGGGGTACAAGGATGAATGCACGACCGGCACAGGCGGGTGGTGGGGACAGAAACTTGAGAGCGGGCGCAAACAAGCCGGGTCTGCTGACCCTCACGATCAAGGACAAAAGTGCCCTGTATCTCGCCTACATGCCCTTCGTGAAGAACGGCGGCCTGTTCATCCCGACCAACAGCAACTACCGGCTCGGCGATGAAGTGTTCATGCTGCTGAATCTCATGGGCGAAGATGAGAAGCTGCCGGTCGCCGGCCGCGTCATCTGGGTGACGCCCAAGGGTGCACAGGGCAACCAGGGCAAGCGCACCGCCGGCATCGGCGTGCAGTTCTCGGAGCAGGACCGCGGGCAGACCCAGAAGAAGATCGAGACCTATCTCGCCGGCGCCCTCTCGGGCGACAAGGCGACGCATACCATGTAGGGTCAGGCCGTTTCGGCCGCTTTAGTCCTCCCTCGTCTCCAGCTGTCGGCGTCTACGGCATCCCGACGCAGCCCAACGGCGTTGACGATGCAGCGACGCCGCTCAGGTCCATGAGCCGGCTCGCCAGCACGATTCGCACCCCTGCTGCCGATCGCGCGATCGGGGCGATCGTGCTCGATCTCGCCTCACCCTGTCCCGAGCAACACCGTCTGCCGCACCGCCGCAAATGGCCATGCGTGTACAGACTACGCATGTACGAAATTGCAATTAAAAGTTACCATTTGTAAGACCTCGACGAATACGTCCCACAGAACATTGGTGTCTCAACCAGAGGCGCTCGCTGCGTGTAGCGTCCGTTCCAGCAGGGGGGAGAAGAACCATGATTCGCACGTTCATGATGGTTGCGACGACAGTCGCATCGCTCGCGTTCTCACCGACGGGTATCGGTCAGTCGGCGGACCACGGCACGGCTGCCGAAGCCAAGGCCATGCTCATGAAGGCGGTTGCGGCCGTGAAGGCCGATAGAGCCAAGGCACTCGAGATGTTCAACGCCGGGACCGGCGGGTTCCGGGACCGGGACCTCTACGTCTTCTGTGCCAACATGAGCGACGGCAAGATCGTTGCCACTGGCAACCCCAACGGGAAGCAAGTGCTCGGCCAAGACCAGAGAACACTGAAGGATTCAACCGGAAAGAACTACGGCCAGGAACTCTACGCGGCCGGACAAAAACCGGAAGGCCAGATCAGCGAGGTAAGCTATCTGTTCCCAAGGCCGGGGGCGGATGCAAAACCGGCGCCCAAGGTGAGCATGGTTACCAGGGCCGGCGATTTACTCTGCGGCGTCGGCTACTACAAATAGAGCTTTGTAGACTCAACGAAGATCAAGGGCTGCAGGAAACGCGGCGCCGGGGGGGTCGTTTTGCGCGAATGGCGGCCGCGGCGGACTGACATGTGAGTTGATTGGACAGTGTGCAGGGGGCGGCGGTTGCTGGCGCGGGCGGCGCAAGATCGCTAGAGCTTGTCGCCGCCGCCGCGGGTCAGGGGCAGGCCGGAGTTGCTCAGCCCGCCGCGCAGCACAAAGGCGTCGAAGCCGCGCTCCACCAGGATGTAGGCGGCGGCGGAGCTGCGCCGCCCCGTGTCGCAATAGACGATGTAGGGCTTGTCGCGATCGAGCATCGAGAGTTTCAGGCGAATCAGGTAGAGCGGCACGTTGAGCGAACCTTCGATCGCGAGATTCTGGTGCTCGCTCGGCAGGCGCACATCGAGCCAGCGCCCGCCCTGGGCGATGATCTTGCGCGCCGCCTCGGACGGCACCCACTGCAGCAGCGGCTCGTTCATGAGCTCGCGAAAGTCCTGCTTGTTGAGCCGCATGAGCGTCCCGTCGGTGATCATGGTGACGGTGGCATTGCGCTTGGCTTCGGCGATGAGTGCTTCCTCGCCGAAGGTGTCACCGACGCCGAGCTCGGCGAGCTTGATGCCGTCGCGGCTGAGCGGGGTCTCGCGCGTCACCGCGCACTTGCCGCTCACAATGATATAGAAGTAATCGCCCTCGGCGCCCTGCTTGATCACCACCTCGCCCGCCCGGCACGGCGTGCGCTGCAGGCGCTGGAATATCGCCTGGATGTTCGCCGGCGGGATGCGATGGAAGGCGTTGGTCTGCAGCAGCGTCGTCATCCAGTCGTCCGAGCCCTCGCTCTGCAGCTGGGCCTGCAGCTCCTCGACCTCGTAGCTGCCGGTCTGATCCCAGGTGATCATCACATCGAGCAGGTCGCTGTCGATCGACAGGAAGCTGACGTCATCCACCGCGCGCACCGTCACGCGGCGCGGCAGGCTCGGGTGCAGCGCGTTGCGCGCCTCCGGTGTGCCGCCACGCAGCACGCTCGGCTTGTGTTCGCCGTCGTAGACCTCGACGATGCCGCTCACCAGCCACACCGTGCGCTTGTCGGTGTCGCCCTGGCTGAAGAGCACGCGCCCGCGTGACAACGTGCGCACGCTCACTTTCTTGGCGAGCGCGGCGAGGTTCTCGCGCTTCATGCCATCGAGCGGTGCGAACGTCCGCAACAGTTGGATGGACGCTGCCTGTTCTTCGGCCATGCTTCCCGACGCCTGACGTGAACTGCATCGCACTCGCGACCGCTGCGGTGCGGCGAGTTTTTGATGGTAGCACAGCGATTTATGTTCGCTTCAGGCCCCGTCACGCTTTTGATCGGCGGCGAGTGAGACCCAGCCCTCATCGGGGCGAAAGCGCTCGCCGTAGCGTTGCGCGAGCTCCTTGAGGCGCGTCACCACGGCGTTGATGCCCCGGGCGCGCGCGTAGGTGAGCGGGCCGCCGCGAAACGGCGCGAAGCCCGTGCCGAAGAGCACCGCGGCGTCGACGAGGTCCTCGCTCTCCACCACGCGCTCGCGCAGGCAGGCCACACACTCGTTCACCATCACGAGTATCAGGCGGTCGGTGAGGTCCGCCGGTGCGCTGGCAACCTCGGCGGGCGGCTTGACCGCCTTGCCGTCGTGCCAGTCGTAGAAGCCCGCGCCGCTCTTGCGACCGAGCTTCTTGGCGGCGAGCAGCTCGTTGAGCCGGGCGATCTGGGTCACCGGTCGCCCGAGCTCCTGGGCGATGATCTCGCCGACGTGCGAGGCGACATCGAGTCCCACGACGTCGATGAGCTCGATGGGACCCATCGGCATGCCGAAACTGACCGCGCAGCGGTCGATGAGTACGAGCGGCACGCCCTCCTGGGCGGCGAGCATGGCTTCGTAGAGATACGGAGTCAGCACGCGGTTGACCATGAACCCCGGTGCGCTGCGGCAGGGCACCGGCAGCTTGTCGAGCCGGCGCGCAAAACCGGTGGCGGTTTGCACCGCGCCCGGCGCGGTGCGTTCGGCGTGCACCACCTCGATGAGAGGCATCTGCGCCACCGGGTTGAAGAAGTGCAGCCCGACCAGGCGCCCGGGCTGAGCAAGTTTCGACGCCAGCGGCTCGAGCATGATGCTGGAGGTGTTGGTGGCGAGCAGCGCGCTCGGCTTCATGCGCGGCTCGAGCCGCGCATACAGCTCCTGTTTCGCGGCGAGATTCTCGAAGATGGCCTCGATGACGAGGTCTGCCGCCGCGACTCCTTCGCCCGCGATGTCGGCGCGCAGCCGCGCACGCGCTGCCGCGCTCTTCGCCGGATCGCGCAGGCGCTTGTCGAAGAGCTCCTGGGCGCGCTTGAGCGCCGGCTCCACGTACTCCATGGCTCGGTCTTCGAGCGTCACCGTGAAGCCACGCAGCGCCGACCAGGCGGCGATGTCCCCGCCCATGACGCCGGCACCGACCACGTGCACGTGACGGATATCGCCGCCGCCTTTGCTCCCTGCACTCTTGAGCGCATCCTGCAGCAGGAAGACGCGCACCAGGTTGTGCGAGGTCTCGGTAGTGAACAGGTGCGCAATGGAGCGCGCCTCGGCCTCGAAGGCGGCGCGGCCGTGCGCACCGTAGCGAGCCCACAGGTCGATGATGGCGTAGGGAGCCGGGTAGTGCTCGCGCGGTGCACGCTTCGCCACCTGCGCGATGAGCGAGCGCCGCACGAACGGCCGCAGCGGCGCGGTGCTCAGCAGCCGCTCGGACAGGGGTGCAAGGTGCGGGGCGGGCGGCTCGAGCACCAGCTGCCGCGCGGCGCTGCGCAGTTCGCTCTCCGCTACCAGGCGGTCGATGAGACCGGTGGCACGCGCCTTCTGCGCGCGCAACGGCTTGCCGGTCAGCATCATTTCCATGGCGGTGCGCACGCCCGCCACCTGCACCGAGCGAACCGTGCCGCCAAACCCCGGATGAATGCCGAGCAGCACCTCGGGCAGTCCGAGCGAAAGCCGCTCATCGCCGACCGCGACGCGATAGCGGCAGGCGAGGGCGAGCTCGAGTCCGCCCCCCAGCGCGAAACCGTGAATGGCGGCCACCGTCGGAACGGGGAACGCCGCCAGACGGTTCAGCACCTGCTGGCCGCGGTGAATCAGCTGATAGCCGCTCGCCTCGTCGGCCAGGGTGGTGAACTCCTTGATGTCGGCGCCGGCGACGAACCCGCTCTTCTTCGCCGACAGGAGCACCGCGCCGCGCGGCCGGTCGTGCTCGAGCGCACCGAGCAGCTCGTCGAGTTCGCTGAGCACGCCCGCCGAAAGCACGTTGGCGGAAGTGCCCGGCTTGTCGAGGGTGAGCCAGGCGATGCCGTCGGCATCGCGCTCGAGCTTCCAGGATCTGGCGCTGGCATCGTTCATGTGACTCTCACTCATCACAATCAGGCGGCCGAGGCTGCCGAGGCGGTCGCGCTCGTGCGCGCCGTGGCGCCGGCGTGCACGCGGAAGTCGCACACCAGCGGACGATGGTCCGAGAAGCGTACATCCGGCACGCGGAAGTCAGTGACCTCGATGCCCTCGCTCACCAGGATGAAGTCGAGCTCGATACGCGGCACGCGCGCGGGGAAAGAGGGCAGGCCGGCGGTGTTGGCGCTGCGCAGCCCCGCGGCACGCATGAAAAGGTAGATCTCGTGCGTACCCCAGAACGTGTTGAAGTCGCCCGCCACGATCACCGGTTTGCTCGACTGCAGGATCAGGTCGTGCAGCGAGCGCAGCTGGTACTGGCGTTGGCGGAACTTCAGCGACAGGTGCACGAGGAACACGCACACGTCCGAGAGCTCGAGCTCGATGATCAGGCGCTTGATGCCGGTGTCGAAGTAGTGGAAGCGCTCACCGTGCACGCTCGGCGCGGACAGGAAGGCGTTGCCCTGCTTGCGGACGATCGGCATGAACTGGTTGATCGAGTCGGTGCCGTACTTGCACTGGAAGGTCGAGTAGTGCCCGAGCTGGCTGGCGATGTGCTCGGCCTGGTTCAGCATGCCGGTGCGGATCGAGCCGGTGTCGACCTCGATCAGGCCGACGATATCGGGTCGCTCGGCGCGCAGGAATTCGGTGATGCCGGTGAGCACCTTGCGGTTGCTGCGCAGATAGCCGGCACCCGGTACCGGCAGATGAAATGCCGGGCCCGTACCGGTGGCGTAGCGAATGTTGTAGACGAGCAGTCGCACCTTGCAGGAGTGTCAGCGCCGAGGAATCGGGCGTCGCTAGGGCGTGATTCTATCGCGCCGCAGCGTACCGTGCGGTGTCGGAGCCGCCGCACCATGCCTGCGACGCCCGGCCCCGCGCGCGGCGGGCCAAGCGTGAGTTTCGCCGTGCGCGCCCTTGTGCCAGACTTGGCCGGTATGTCGCAGGGGGGCGCAATGTCGCAGGCCAATCCGATTCGCCTCTTCGTCACGCACGCCTGGGAGTCGAGCGACGACTACCTGCGCGTCTTCGAATACCTCGAGAGCGCGCGCAATTTCTTCTACCGCAACTACAGCACGCCCGAACAGCGGCCGACGGGTGACAAGGAGGCGTTGCGCGAGGATCTGCGCCGGCAGATTGCGCCGGTCGAGGCGGTGATCGCGCTCTCGAGCCTGTCGGACACGCACCGGGATCTGCTCACCTTCGAGCTGCTGTACACCCAGGCGAGCAACAAGCCCGTCATCCTCATGAAGCCCTTCGGCGCACGCCAGGAAGTGCCGAAGGCGATCCTCGATCTTGCCAATGAGGTGGTGGAGTGGGACGAGCGGGCGCTGGTCGACGCGCTGCGCAGGCAGGCGCGTCACGAAGAGACCGCGCGCTGGGATACGATCGAATTCAAGCTCGATTGAGGCGCACCGGCGCAGGCGCGGGCTCTTTTCGCCCCAATCAGCCTTCTGCGGCGCGCAGCGAGATGACCTGCGGCACGCTCTTCAGCATGTTGGCGCGGGTAGCCCCGGCGGCGGCGCCGTTCAGCACCAACTCGGAATGCTCCGCTGCATCCGCACGCGCATCCTCGCGCACCATGGCGGCGAACAGCCGCACGACGGTGCACGCGAGCTCATCGGCCTCGTGACTCGAGAGTTTGCGCACCGTCGCACGCACCGCATCCTCGCCGCGCAGCGGCGCCTCGCGCGTGAGCGCCGCGTGACAGGCGCAAAACTCCGCACGCAGGCCCTCGGGCAAATCCTCGGCGTGCACCAGCGAGAGATGATTGCGGTAGGCATCGGCGAGGCGATCCTTGATCGGGCCAGAGCGTGCGAGCGTCAGCGCGGCGGCCTCGAGCTGTTGCCATGCAGTATTCATCGCGACCTCGACAATGCCGTCAACACTGTTGGTTGTTGCTCGGACGGGGGAAGGCATCGGCTGTTGGTACTGTTCCGCTGGTCCGGAAACCCAGCGCACTCAAGCGGCTGCGGCGGGAATATAGCGCAGGCTCTAGCAAAAGAATATGGTGAAAGCGGCCCCGAGGCAGCCTGCCCGCGGAGTCATTCCCGTGGTGTCATCCGACGGCGCGCGTCGTCAATAGTTCCGTGGCTGAACCCTGACTGAACCCCGACTGAACACCGACCAATCCCCTGACGGTCGCTGGAGGTCCCCCGACCGCCCTCAGCCGGCCGCCGCGCCTGAGGTGCGCGACGGTCGGCCGGCGCAGAGGAGGGTACACATGAGGTATCTGCGCCCGGCATGCGCATGCGCATGCGCATGAAGAATGCGCATCCCGTGGCCGAGGGGAACCTTGCAGCGGCTCGAGCGCCAGCGCGTACACGGTTGAGGACTGCACCGAGCGCCTCTCGAGGTTCGAGACTTCTTATAACTTATTGATTTATTAATTGATTTATGTCGTGTTGAGGCTACGAATGATGGCCGCCTGCACCTCTGGCGCGGCCGTTCGTCGGAAGGGCGGGAAGCTCGGGCGTGAGTGGGACCTAATTCACGCCTGAGCGAACCATCTCCCCGGAGACTGCCCGCCATGACCTTCACAGACCGTGTGCTCAAAGCGCCCCGTGAGACGTTCCGACCCGCCGGCGGTTTCACGCTGGTCGAGCTCCTCGTCACCATCGTCGTGCTCTCGATCCTGCTCGGGCTCGCCGTACCGGCTTTCAGGTCGTTCATACAGAACGACCAGCAGTGGACGCAGACGAGCAACCTCGTGGTCGGCCTCAACACCGCGCGCAGCGAGGCGATCAAGGACGACATGAACGGTGTGGCGCAGATCTGCAGCAGCAACAACGGAACCACCTGCACCGGTACCGCCTGGGAAACGGGCTGGATCGTACTCGGCGCCGATCCGGCAAGTCCCCTGAACCCGCCCAAGCGCTTGCAGGTCGTCGGCGCACTGCCGGCCGGAACCACGCTCACCGAGTCATCGAACAACCGCAGCATCACCTTTCTGTCGAACGGCGCCGTCGGTCCGCTCGCGAATCCCGAGCCTGCGGTCGTGTTCAAGATGTGCGATGCGCGCGGGGCGGCTTTTGCGCGCTACCTGCAGGTCAGCGCCATGGGACGGGTCTCTGCTTCCCAAACACCCGGACAAGACCTGACCGGCGCGGCGCTCACGTGCCCGTGATGGTGACGCCATGACCAAATCCAATATACGCCCCGCGCGCTCGTGTTCTCCCCAGGGTTTCACGCTGCTCGAAGTGCTGATTGCGTTGCTGGTCATGAGCATCGGCCTGCTCGGCATCGGCAAGATGATGATGATGTCCGCGCGCGCCAACGACAGCGCCTACATGCGCAGCCAGGCAACGGCGCTCGCGTACACCATCCTCGATGCCATGCGGGCGAATCGCACGACGGCGCTGGCCCAGGGTTACGACACCGCCCTAGTCGCCCCTGCCCAACAGGCTTGCGCTCTGGCGGCGCCCGGCTGTACCGGAGACCTTCAGGCACAGAACGACCTGTTCCTGTGGACTAACAGCCTGGCCGCCGAGCTTCCCGGCGGCACCGGAACCGTAGCGACCGTCCAGGCTCCCGACACCGTGACGGGCGCGACCAA
>DASQRV010000420.1:0-3486 GCA_035642735.1 Steroidobacteraceae bacterium | reverse complement strand
GCGGGGTCGAGCAGCAGGATGCGCGAAGAGAGCGGCTGGCCGAGCGCCGCGGCAAGCTGCGCCATGTCCGGGTAGCTCGTGACCTTCGGCCAGGGGCCGGTGCGCGCAGGCGCCGCGCGTCCGCTCGCGAGCCCGGGCGAGGGAAGCACCGCAACGCGGCCGGTGAGGTGCAGCGGACCGCCCGCGGTCACCGTCACGTCGGGGAGCCGCGCGCGGCTGCCCGTGAAGGGCACCCAGCCGCGATCCACCAGCAGCGCCGGCGCGCTCGCGCGGAGCAGCGGGGTGAGCACCTCGTAACCCGCGCGGCCCTCGAAGGTGCGGTTGTCGAGCAGGAACTGGTGGGTCGCGTCGAGCTCGCCCTCGATGCCGATACGCTGGTAGAGCGGTGTGTCCCCGGGGTCGCGCGTGCCGAGCTCGAGCACCGTGTCGGCGCCGCGCGCAAAGCGCGTCGCCGCCGCCGCGCGCTCCTCGCCGCGCTGCCATTGCCAGGTACCGAGCCGCACGAACAGCGCCGCGAGTACGAGCGCCACGAGCGTGAAGCCCAGCGCCGGGGCGAAGCGCTTCCCCGGGCTCAGCACCGGGGCCCTGCCGAATTGCTCCGCGGCGCGTGCACGCTACACTCTGCACTGCATATGAATCGAATCGTCTGGCTCCTGGTGCTCGCCGGTCTGCTCACGGTGCTCGGCAGCCTCGGGCTCGGCCTGTACTACCTCTCGCGCGGCACCCCGCAGGATTCCGACAAGCTGGCGCGCGCCCTCACCGTACGCATCACGGTGTCGGTGCTGCTGTTTGCGCTGCTGATGCTCGCCTGGTACTTCGGCCTCATCGCGCCGCACCCGCTCCGGGGTGGGGGCGCGCCGCACTAGTTCGCCGGGCGCCTCACAGCCAGTAGACGAAGATGAAGAGTCCCAGCCACACCACATCGACGAAGTGCCAGTACCAGGCGACCGCCTCGAAGGCGAAATGACGGTTGGCGGTGAAGTGGCCGCGCATCACGCGCAGCCAGATCACGGTCAGCATGATCGCGCCGATGGTGACGTGCAGGCCGTGGAAGCCGGTCAGCATGAAGAACGTCGAGCCGTAAATGCCGGTCGAGAGCCGCAGCCCGAGCTCCCGGTAGGCCTCGCCATACTCGCGCGCCTGGAGGCCGACGAAGGTGAAGCCGAGGAGGAAGGTGAGCGCGAGGAACAACGCCAGGCGCGCGCGATTGCCCGCTCGCAGGGCATGGTGCGCGATCGTCACCGTGACGCCGCTGGTGAGCAGGATCGCGGTGTTGATCGCGGGGATCGGCACCGGTGACATCGGCGTGAAGGCGCCGGCATTGCCGCCGACGTGCGCCGGTCCGTTGGTGGGCCAGACCGCCTCGAAATCCGGCCAGAGGATGAAGTTGGTGTAGACCTTCACGCCCTCGCCGCCGAGCCACGGTACCGACAGCACGCGCGCGTAGAACAGTGCGCCGAAGAACGCGGCGAAGAACATCACCTCGGAGAAGATGAACCACATCATCCCCATGCGGAAGCTGCGGTCGACCTGCAGGTTGTAGACGCCATGCTGGTTCTCGCCGATGACGGCCGAGAACCAGCCGAAGAACATGTAAGCGAGCAGCAGCGCGCCGGGCAGGAACGCCCACAGGCCCGCCCACTCGTTCAGGTAGACGACCGCGCCGATCATCACGGTGAACAGCGCGATCGAGCCGCGGATCGGCCAGGGGCTGCCGTGCGGGATGTAATACTGACTGCTGTCGGAGGCGTGTGACTCGGCCATTGCGTTGACTCTCGTTAGCGGCGCGTGACGCGCGCGGACTCGTCGTAGAAGGTGTAGGCGAGCGTGATCATGTCGATGTGCCGCGGCAGCGCGGGGTCGATGATGAAGCGTACCGGCATCTCACGGCCTTCGTTCAGTGCGAAGTGCTGCGGCGAGAAGCAGAAGCACTCGGTCTTGTGGAAGTACGCGGCGACTTCCGAGGGCGCGATGTTGGGCACCGCCTGCGCCACCGTGTCACGCCCGGTCAGGTTGTGGGCGTAGAACTCGGCGGTGAACAGCTGCCCCGGGTGCACCTCCACCGTACGCACCACCGGGCGGAACTCGAAGGTGCCGGCGCTCGCCACATCGGCGAGGAACTCCACGGTGACGGTGCGATCGAGCTGCGGCTGGCCGATGCTGGCGGTGTAACGCTCGCGCAGCTTCGCCTGGTCGCCGTAGCCGGTCACCGAGCACAGCACGTTGTAGAGCGGCACGAGCGCGAACCCGAACGCGAAGCTGCCCGCGGCGATGGCGAGCAACTTCCAGGTCATGGTGAGGTTGGCGCGCCGCAGGTCGCTCATTTCGTTCCGCGCACCACTGCGATGAGGATGAAGCCGATATAGAACGCCACCGCGATCAGCCCCCACAGCAGCGCGCTGCGGCGCACGCGCCGGCGCCGCTCGCCGCTCGTTTCCATGCCGGCGGCCGCCATCAGTGCTCGGCCCCGCGCGCGATCACCGCGTCCGAGGGCGGCGTGGTCCAGGAGTGGAACGGCGGCGGCGAGGGCAGCTCCCATTCGAGCCCGTGCGCGCCCTCCCAGGCGCGGTTGCCGACCGGCTGGCCGCTGCGGATGCACTTCCAGATGAGATACGGGAACAGCAGCTGCGCCAGGCCGAAGCCGAAGCCGCCGATCGAGGACACCCGGTTCCAGTCGGTGAACTGCACGGCGTAGTCGGGGATGCGGCGCGGCATGCCGGCGAGGCCGAGGAAGTGCTGCGGGAAGAACAGCACGTTGACGAAGATCGCCGACAGCCAGAAGTGCCACTTGGCGAGCGCCTGGTCATACATCCTGCCGGTCCACTTCGGCAGCCAGTAGTAGACCCCGGCCATGATGCCGAAGATCGCTCCCGGCACCAGCACGTAGTGGAAATGCGCCACCACGAAGTAGGTGTCCTGGTACTGATAGTCCGCCGGCACGATGGCCAGCATCAGTCCCGAGAAGCCGCCGATGGTGAACAGAAACAGGAAGGCGAGCGCGAACAGCATCGGCGGCTCGAAGGACAGCGACCCCTTCCACATGGTGGCCGTCCAGTTGAACACCTTCACCCCGGTCGGCACCGCGATCAGCATGGTCGAGAGCATGAAGAACAGCTGCGCCGCCAACGGCATGCCGACGGTGAACATGTGATGCGCCCAGACGATGAACGACAGGAAGGCGATCGAGGCGGTCGCGTAGACCATGGCTTCGTAACCGAACAGCGGCTTGCGCGAGAAGGTCGGGATCACCTCGGAGATGATGCCGAAGGCCGGCAGGATGAGGATGTACACCTCGGGGTGACCGAAGAACCAGAAGAGGTGCTGGAACATCACCGGATCGCCGCCGCCCGCGGCGGTGAAGAAGGTGGTGCCGAAGAAGTGATCGGTGAGCAGCATGGTCACCGCGCCGGCGAGCACCGGCATCACCGCGATCAGCAGGTAGGCGGTGATCAGCCAGGTCCACACGAACAGCGGCATGCGCAGCAG
>DASQRV010000419.1:0-3003 GCA_035642735.1 Steroidobacteraceae bacterium | reverse complement strand
CACCCCTATGGGGTGCTCACGGACGCGCGGCTGTTCATCGGGCTGCACCAGCGCGCCGGCCCCTCGCCCACGCTCACTTTCGTGCGGCCCGGGATCGCCGCGAGCCTCGCCGCCTTCGCGGCCGCCGGCATTCATCTCAGTCGCTGTCACACCGGCGATGAGGTCTTCAACGAGATCGCCTTCAGCGACCCGTTCGGCCAGCAGGTCGCGGTGCTCGAGGCCCGCACCTACTCGCCGGTGGCACGTGATGCCATGGAGGTATCACTGTGCGGCGACTTCGCCGAAGTGAGCCTGCCGGCCGCGGACTTCGCCGCGGCGCAGGCGTTCTGGGAGCCGCTCGGATTCGTCGCGGCCGAGGAGACGGAGAAACCCTACCCGCACCTGACGCTCACCAGTGATCACCTCGACCTCGCCTTCCACGCCCCGGTGGTGTGTGCGCGGCCGATGCTGGTGTTCCGTGCCGCGGACATGGGAGCGCGCCTTACGCGCTTGCGCACCCTGGGCTTCGCGCCCGGGCCGGCGCCGCCGCCGGTGCGCGCCGACGCCGGCAGCGCGTTGCTGGACGCGCCCGGCGGCACCGCGCTGCTGCTGCTCGAAGAGACTTAACGCTTTGGTGCGGCCGCCCGCGCCACGATGTGGAAACTCACCCGCATCTCGTCCTGCACCTGCAGTGCGCCGAGCATGGCGCTGAAGGGCGTGAGGCCGAGCTCGCTCTGCCGCAGCGGAAACTCACCCGCGGCCTCGAGGGAGCCGTCGCCCGCGAGCCGGTAACGCACCGGCACCGTGAAGCTGCGCAGCTGCCCGCGCACCGTACTCTGCACGTGCGCCAGCACCGTGGCGGAATCCGCGGCACCCTCGACCGTCCGCTCGAGTCGCAGGGCACGCAACACGATCTCGGGATTGCGCTGCGCATCGAGCAACGCCTCGCCGAGCATGTTGTGCCGCGTTCCCTCCCTGGCGCTCGCGGGGACGTCCGCGGGGAACTCCGCCGCCGGTTGCTGCGCGCGCAGCGCCGGCTCGTCAACCGTGAGTGTGTCGACCGGCACGTGCACCTCGAAGCTGCTCTCGAGGATCGCGGCCGGCACGTAGATCGTGCCACTCAGGTCGTGCGAGGCGATGACGTGGTTGTGCCCGGCACTCGCCAGCGCGCCGCCGCGATAGACCAGAACGGTGAGGAGCGAGGCCTGCGGGACGATCTGGTACGGTGTGCCGAGGTGCAGCGCCGGAGCCGCTGACTCCGGCGGCGCCGCCGGCGGTGGTCGCGGGTGCGGCAGCGGACAGCCGCCGAGGATCGCCAGCAACAATGTTCCGGGCAGCAGGAGTTTCCAACTTGCCCTCACGCGCATAAGCTTGCCGGCATGGCCGTACGTAACACCGAGCATCGCTGGGGTGCAGCCGCGCAGTTGTTCCATTGGCTGATCGTCGTCCTCATCATCGTGCAGGTGACGCTCGCGACCCTCGCCGATGACCTGCCGCCGAGTGCCAGAAAACTCGCGCTGCTCGCGCGCCACAAGTCGGTCGGCATCACCATCCTCATGCTGGTCATCCTGCGGCTCCTGTGGCGCTCGCTCAATCTGACACCGCTCCTGCCCGACACGCTCAAGCCGTACGAGCGATTCCTGGCACGCTTCACGCACGCGGCGCTGTACGTGCTGCTGTTCGCCATGCCGCTCTCGGGCTGGATGATGTCATCGGCCCGTGGGTTCCCGGTGAGCTGGTTCGGACTCTTCACGCTGCCGGATCTGGTACCGAAGAACAAATCGCTGTACGAGGCGCTCCTGACGACGCACGAGACGCTGGCGTGGGTGCTGGCGGCGGTCGTCACGCTGCACGTGGCCGCTGCGCTCAAGCATCACTTCATGCTCCGCGACAACGTGTTGCGTCGTATGCTGCCCTTCACCACCACTCCGGGACCGAAAGCATGATTGTCATGAGATCGGCCGCAGCCGTGCGCGCGGCGGCCGCGGGCTTGCTGACGGCGGCGTTGCTGCTCGCCCCCTGGACCGCGCGCGCGGCGGACGCTCCGGGCATCACGCATTACGCGCTCGACCCGGCGAAGAGCTCGCTGGAGTTCACCTTCATGCAGGCAGGCGCCGCGAACAAGGGACACTTCAAGCGCTTCCAGGTGGCGTTCGATTTCTCGGCGGAGAACCTCGCGGCGAGCAAGCTCGATGTCACCATCGAGATGAACTCGAGCGACACCGGCGACCAGGAGCGTGACGACACCTTGAAGGGCGCCGATCTGTTCGCGGTGACGAAGTTCCCGCAGGCGCACTTTGCCGCGAGCCAGATCAACCGCACCGCCTCGGGCTACGAAGCCGTCGGCAAGCTCACCATCCGCGGCGTGACGCGCGATGCCAGCGTGCCGTTCTCGTTCCGCACCGTCACCGAGAACGGCGCCGCGGTGGGCTACATGAGCGGCAAGACGAGCGTGCGGCGCCTCGACTACGGCGTCGGCCAGGGCGACTGGAAAGCCACCGACCAGGTCGGCAACGAGGTGGCCGTGTCGTTTGCACTGCGGCTGATCGCTCACTGAGCGCGTGGCTCACCCCGGCCGCGCGAGTGCGCGACGGCCTTCCGCCCCCTGCCACAGCAGCAGTACCGGCACTCCGATCGCGATATCGCGCGCCCGCTTCAACACCGACATCGCCAGAGCCACGTCCGGGCCCACGCCAAAGAGCGGAGCGAGAATCACGTAAGCGCCTTCCTGCACGCCGAGCGCGTTGGGGATGAACACGGCAACGCTGCGGATGGCGTACACGAGGCTCTCGATGGCGAGTGCGGCCGCGAGGTCGAGCCGCGCGCCGATCATGCGAAAACCGAGCCACACCACCGCAGCGTTGGCGATCCACGCCGCCAGGTGCAGCGTCGCCGAGAGAGCGACGCGCGCCGGAGAGTGGTAGATCGCCTCGAGCGCCACTCGCAGGCCCATGAGGCTCGTCCAGCCCGTGAGGCTCCCCGTCGCACCGCGCAGCAGCCGGGCGCCGAACCTCGCGGCGAGGC
>DASQRV010000418.1:0-2259 GCA_035642735.1 Steroidobacteraceae bacterium | reverse complement strand
AGACGTTGCCCCATGCGCCCGAGATGTCCATTGAAGGTGCCGAGGCGTCGATATAACTCCTGGCCGAGGTCGCGGATCTGCGCGGCGTTGTGCGCGACCGCCGACTGTCGCCAGCCGTAGGCCACCGCCTTCAGCAGGGCCACGAGCGTCGAGGGTGTAGCGATGATCACGCTCTGGGCGAGTGCGCTCTCGAGCAGCTCCGGCCGCTCGGCGAGCGCCGCGGAGAGAAACTGATCGCCCGGCAGGAACAGCACCGCGAACTCCGGACTGCGCTCGAACTGTGACCAGTAGCTCTTCGCGGCGAGATCGCGGACGCGGGTCTCGACCTGTTGCGCATGGCGCCGCAGCGCCGTGATCCGCTCCTCCTCGGTGGCGGCCTCGAGCGCCGTGAGGTAGGCGTCGAGCGGCGTCTTGGCGTCGATCACCAGGTCGCGCGCATCCGGCATGTGCACCACCAGGTCCGGGCGCAGCGCGCCTTCCTCGCCCACCAGCTGCAGCTGCTCGGTGAAGTCGCAATGCTCAGTGAGCCCGGCGAGCTCGACCAGGCGGCGCAACGTCAGCTCGCCCCAGCGACCGCGCACCTCCGGTCGGCGGAGTGCAGTCACGAGGTTGCGCGTCTCGCGCTGCAGCTGCGCTTGTCCGCCCGCGAGGGTCTCGATTTGCGTGCGCAGCGCGCTGAAGGCCTCGCGGCGCTCGCGCTCGAGTGCCTGCACCTGCGCCTCGGTGCGCTCGAGAGCGCCGCGCAGCGGTTCCACCAGCTGCGCGATCGCGAGCTCACGCTCTTTGATCGCCCCCTGCGCGATCGCCTGGTCGCGCCCCAGGGCCTCGTGTGCCAGGCGCAGGAACAGCTCGCTGTGGGTCTTGAGCGTCTCGCCGGCCAGGGAATCGAATGCGGCGCGCAGCCGAGTTTCGGACTGCTCGAGCAGGGTGAGCCGATCCGCTTCCTGGAAGGCGCTCGCCTCGAGCCGGGCCTGTGCCCCGGCGAGCTCCACCCGCAGCTGCTCGATGCGCCGCGCGTTGCGCACCTGCGTGACGAGCGCGCCGAAGAGCACCCCGCCGAGGAGGCCCGCGAGCGTGCATAGGATGATGAGCGCGGAACTCACAGCGTGAGGTGCGTCATGTAGTTCACGGACACATCAGCGCTCAAAGCCACGCGGCCCGTGAGGGGGTTGAACTCGATCCCGGCGAGCTCGGCGAGCGTGAGCCCGGCCGCCCGCGCCCAGCGGGCCAGCTCCGAAGGAACGATGAGCCGCTCGTACTCGTGCGTCCCCGGTGGAATCACCCGGAGCACGTATTCGGCCCCGACGATGGCGAGCAGGAACGACTTGAGGTTGCGGTTGATCGTCGAGACGAAGAGTGCGCCCCCTGGGGAGAGGAGGCGGGCCAGCGTGGCGACCATCGCGGCCGGGTCGGGTACGTGCTCAAGCATCTCCATGCAGGTGACTACCGCGAAGCGGCCCGGGGACTCGCGCGCCAGCTCCTCCGCCGAGGCGACGCGGTAGTCGATCGTCAGCCCGCTCTCGGCGGCATGCAGCCGCGCTACCTCGATCATGCCCGGCGCGAGGTCGATGCCGGTCACCCCGGCACCCGCGCGAGCGAGCGACTCCGTGAGCAGCCCGCCGCCGCAGCCGACGTCCAGAACGGGCTGGCGAGCGAGCGTGGCGCGCGTGGCGATGAACTCGAGGCGCACCGGATTCAGCAGGTGGAGCGGGCGAAAATCGCCGTGACTGTCCCAGAAGCGCGCCGCGAGGGCATCGAATTTCGCGAGCTCCGCCTGGTCCGCATTGCTGGCAGCGCTCATGCCGCGGCCTCCAGCGCCAGGCGCTCCGCCCACCGCGCCGCGATCGCCGCGAGCTCCTCCTCGGCGAATGATCGCAGACGGCCCTCGCTCACCGCGACGCGGCCGGCACTCCACACATCGCTCACCTGCGTGCGGGTGGCGCCGAACACGATGGCCGCGGCGACGTCCGTCGCCGGGCGGCAGCTCGAGGCATCGAGATCGATACAGGTGAGATCGGCGGACTTGCCCGGCTCGATCGAGCCGGTCTGAGCCGCGACTCCGAGCGCCAGCGCGCCCCCGAGTGTCGCGAGACGCAGCGCCTCGAGTGCCGGAAGCCCGTACAGCAGCGCCGCGCTGCGCGCTTCGGCCAGCATGTCGAGCGCACCCACCGCGGCGGGCGTATCGGTGCCGAGCGCGCCGGGGCGGGCACCGGCGAGTGTGCGTGTACCGCGTTGCAGACGCAGCTCCGCCTGCGGGCA
>DASQRV010000417.1:0-3263 GCA_035642735.1 Steroidobacteraceae bacterium | reverse complement strand
CGTCCACCAGGCATCCTCGCGCGACTGCTGCGCGGCGGCGGCAGCGCTGACGATTAGCAGCAGCCATGCCGTGGCGTGTCTCAACATCTTCCCGGCGCTTCCTTTCCTCCCGATCCGCGCATGATCCATCGCCCGGGGGTCGGCGTGCGCGCCATTTCCGGACAACGTATGTCTCGCACCGGGCGCGGCGCAAACCTGCCGCTCGATCGTCGTCTCGTCCATAAGCAGACACCTGACCCGCAGGACCCGGCTCGCTGTGCCGCGCGGCGCACGTGTGATTCAGGTCACATTCACATCACGGGTTAACTTTCCGTCACAAAGGTCAGCACTCATTTACCTGCCACGTTGTAAACGCCCAGCAGCCGGGAATTCCGGCTGAATTGCGATGACTCGACCACAGCCTTTCAGGAGGAGAGACCCATGTTCAAGTCCATTCGTACCGCCGTGACCGCGGCGCTCGCCACCGTCGCACTCACCGGCCTCGTGAGCAACGCGCTGGCCGACGACACGCAGTGGCAGAAGGACCATCCGCGCCGCGAGCAGGTGAACAACCGCCTCGCCAATCAGAACCAGCGTATCAAACAGGAGCGCAAGGAAGGCGAGATCACCAAGGCGCAGGCGCAGAAGCTGCACTCCGAGGATCGCGCCATCCGCCAGGAAGAGCGCACCATGGCGAGCACCAACCACGGCCATATCACCAAGGCCGAGCAGAAGTCGCTCAACCAGCAGGAAAACCAGGTGAGCCAGCAGATCGGCAAGTAACACCACCACTGCCGGGCGGGAGCGCTGCCCCCTGCGCTCCCGCCCCTTCTTGCGCCCGCCCCGTGTGCCGCCGGCCCGGCAGCCGCGGCCTCAGGCGCGCAGCGAGAAGGGCGTGAAGTCGGTGTTGCGATCGTAGTAGTCCTCGCGCTCGGCGCGTTTGAGGAACCCCACGATCCAGTACGTCGCGGGTGTCGCCGCCACCTCCCAGCCGGATTTCAGCACGTACTGTGTCACGGTCACGTTGATGAGATCGGCAGTCGGCCACAGGCCGGCGAAAGCGATGGTATAGAAAAGCGCGGAGTCGACCAGCTCCCCGCAGAGCGTGGAACCGATGGTGCGCGTCCACAGCCAGCGGCCGCCCGTCAGGAGTTTCATCTTCGCCAGCACGTAGCTGTTGACGAACGAGCCGCACCAGAACGCCACCATGGAACCGCAGGCAATGCGCGGAGTGTTGCCGAAGATCGCCTCGACAGCCGGCTGCTCCGGACGCCAGAAATCCGCGGGCGGGAGGCGCACGATCACGACCGACATCAGCGTGGCGAAGGCGAGCGCGGCGAAACCGCTCCACACCACGCGCCGGTCGCGTGCGTAGCCATACACCTCGGTGAGGATGTCGCCGAAGAAATAGGAGATCGGGAAAAACAGCACCCCAGCCATGAAGGTGACCGGGCCCCACAACGGCACCTGCACGGTCGCGACCTTGGCGGCGCCGATCAGGTTGGCGCACAGCACGACGCACACGGAGGCGCCGAGGATGAGGTCGTAGTAGCGGTAGACCTTCACCGCGCCCATCCTGACAACGGTGCGGGCTGCGGCGCGTTCACCGCGGCAGCGCGGGCAGCACGGTGGCGGCGGCTTCACCGAACCCGATGCGCACGTACCCGTCCCGCTCGCACCGGCCACGCAACATCACCCGGTCGCCGTCCTCGAGGAAAGTGCGCGTCTCACCCCCCGGGAGAGTGAGCGGCTGCCGTCCCCCCACCGTGAGCTCGAGCAGCGAGCCGGCTTGAGAGGGCAAAGGGCCTGACTGGGTACCGCTGCCGATGAGGTCGCCGGGCTCGAGGTTGCAGCCGTTGACGGTGTGGTGCGCGAGCATTTGCGCCACCGTCCACCAGGAATCGCGGAAGCTGCTGTGCGACAGCCGTTGTGCCGGCAGGCCACGCGCGCGCATGCCTGCGGTGTCGAGCCACGCTTCGAGCTGGATGTCGATCGCGCCCGCCCGGCGCTGTGCGGCGTCATCCAGGTAAGTCAGCGGGGGCGGGTCGTCCGCGGGACGCACCCAGGGCACGCGAAACGGCGCGAGCGCCTCGAGCGTCACCACCCACGGCGACACGGTGGTCGCGAAGTTCTTGGCGAGGAAAGGCCCCAGCGGCTGGTACTCCCACGCCTGCACATCGCGCGCCGACCAGTCATTCAGCAGACACAGACCGAACACGTGACTTTCCGCCTCCGCGAGCGGCACGCGGCTGCCGAGGCGGTTGCCGCGGCCGATGAACACGCCGACCTCGAGCTCGTAGTCGAGGCGGCGGGCGGCGGCGAGCTGCGGCTGTGTGGCGCCCTGCGGCAGCACCTGCCCCCAGGGGCGCGCGAAGCCCTGGCCGGAGACCCGTATCGAGGAGGCGCGCCCGTGATAGGCGATCGGTACCCACTTGTAGTTGGGCAGCAGCGGGTTGTCCGGCCGGAACAGCCGTCCCACCGCGGTCGCGTGATGGATCGAGGCGTAGAAGTCGGTGAAGTCGCCGACCTGCGCCGCGACGCGGTACTCGGCGGCGGCCTGCGGGATGAGCAGCGGCCGCAGTCGTTCCTCGAGCGGCGAGCCGCTGCGCAGCGCCGCGGACAACGCCGCGCGCAGAGCGGCGCTCGCCCCGGGGCCGGCCGCCATGAACGCATTCAGCGTCGGTTGCGTGCACAGCGCCAACGCCTGCGCGGCGCTTCCCTGCAGCACCGCGAGCGCGTGCAGCGCGCCGAGATCGAGCACTGCATCGCCGAGCGCGACTCCGCCGCGAAAGCTCTCCCCGCTCCCGGCACGCCGGAAGACGGCGAACGGCAGATTCTGCAGCGGGAAATCCCCACCCGGAGTATTGGCGCTCGCCACCCAGCTCGTGAGCGCCGGGTCGTGTGTGGCGTCGAGCGTGCTCACCGCGGCGACCGCTTGCGCGCCCGCCGTCGTCCCACGGAGCGCCTGCCGGCGGCTCCGCCTGCCTGTGCCGTACCACGCGATCCCGCAGCTGCAGGCGGTGGCGCGAAATGTCCGCGCAGCTCCTGCCACACGTGCGCATAGTCGCGCTGGAGCAGCGGGCTCTCGAGCGCATAGCGCGTCGGGCGGATCACCGCGCGCGTCTCGAACATGAAGGCCATGGTGCGCTCGAGCGCTGCGGGCTTCGAGGTATCGGCGCGGGTCGCCTTCTCCCAGGTCGCGGCATCGGGCCCGTGGCCGCTCATGCAGTTGTGAAGCGAGGCGCCACCGGGGGAAAAACCCTCCGCCTTGGCGTCGTAAACGC
>DASQRV010000416.1:0-2177 GCA_035642735.1 Steroidobacteraceae bacterium | reverse complement strand
AAGACGCGGAATTTCGTGGGGACCCCGGTAAGATGACCGCCGTGGCCACCGATACCGGGGATTATCCGCGACCGCGCAGCAAGGGCATTTACCTGCTGCCGAACCTGCTGACCACCTGCTGCCTGTTCTCGGGCTTCTATGCGGTGGTCGCGGCGATCGACAAGCACTTCGATCACGCCGGCATGGCGGTGTTCGCCGCGATAATTTTCGACACCCTCGATGGCCGCATCGCGCGACTCACGCGCACCGAGAGCTTCTTCGGCAAGGAGTACGACAGTCTCGCCGACATGGTCTCCTTCGGCCTGGCCCCGGCGATCGTCGCCTACCAGTGGGGCGTGGTGCGCATCGCGGAGTACGGCCACTACTGGGGCCGCTTCGGCTGGCTCGCCTGCTTCTTCTACGCGGCCGCGGCGGCGTTGCGCCTCGCGCGCTTCAATGCGCGCGCCGCGGTCGCCGACAAGCGCTACTTCGAAGGCCTGCCGAGCCCGTCCGCGGCCGCGATCGTCGCGGCCTTCGTCTGGTTCTTCAGCGAGTGGCACGAGCCGGGCCTCGCCGGCCTCATCGCTGCGTTTGCCGTCACCGCGACTGCCGGCGCGCTCATGGTGAGCCGTTTCGGGTACCCGAGCTTCAAGCAGTTCAATCTCGACCGGCGCATCAAGTTCGTCTACCTGCTGCTTGTGCCGCTGTTCCTCGTGCTCATCTTCGCTGATCCGCCGACCATGCTGCTGTCGATGTTCGGTACCTACGCGCTCTCGGCGCCGCTGCTGTGGGTGGGGCGCCGCGTGCGCCGGCTCGTGCGCGGCACGCCGTCCGGAGGATCCTGACGCGTGGTTCCCGAGCGGAGCCGGCAATACCTGGAGACGATCGGCATCGATCTGTGGGTGAGGCGCGACCGCGGCGGGCCGTCCGTGGCGCCGGCGCCTGCGCGTTCACCGCCTCCCGCAGCCGAGCCGCGTGGCACCACGGTGGTGACGAGTGGGGAGGCGGCGACGCAGTGGCAGCAGCTCCTCGAGGAGGTGCGCCGCTGTACGCTCTGTCCGCTGCACGCCACGCGCACCCAGGGCGTTCTCGGCGTGGGCCCCCGGCGCGTCGACTGGCTGGTGATCGGTGAGGCCCCGGGGGCCGAGGAGGACCGCCGCGGTGAGCCCTTCGTTGGCGCAGCCGGCCAGCTGCTCGACGCGATGCTGCGCGCCATCGGACTCGACCGCCACACCAATGTCTACATCGCCAACGTGCTCAAGAGCCGGCCGCCGAACAACCGCGACCCCAGGCCCGAGGAAGTGGAGGCCTGCCTGCCCTATCTCGTGCGGCAGATTGCGCTGCTGCAGCCCAAGATAATGCTGGCGGTGGGACGGATCGCCGCCCAGAACCTGCTCGGCACGGATGCGCCGCTCGGGCGGTTGCGGGGCCGGGTGCATCACTTCGGCGAACGCCAAACTCCGCTCGTAGTCACGTATCATCCCGCCTACCTGCTGCGCACGCCGGGCGACAAGCGCAAGGCGTGGGAAGACCTGAAGTTTGCCCGCAGCGTGTACCAGCAACTGACTCAAGGCGCCGCCGATGGCAACCGCTCCTGAGCTGCTCGCCCCCGAGGTCGTGATCCGCGCGATGCGCGGCAACGATGTCGCCGACGTGGTCGCGATCGAGCGTGCCGCTTACCAGTTTCCCTGGAGCGACGGCATCTTCCGCGACTGCCTCCGGGTGGGCTACGTGTGCCGCGTGGTCACGATGGCCCGCCAGGTGATGGCGTACGGCGTGATGAGCCTCGGTGCCGGCGAGGCCCACATCCTCAATCTGTGCGTGGCCGAAGCGTATCGCTGCCGCGGGGTCGGCCGCCGCCTGCTCGGCTCGCTCATCGAGCGTGCTGCCGCCGCCGGCATGGCGGATGCGTTTCTCGAGGTGCGGCCCTCCAACACCGTGGCGATCCGCCTCTACCTCGCGCTCGGCTTCGAGCAGGTAGGGATGCGACGCGGCTACTATCAGGCGGCCAGCGGCCGCGAGGATGCCGCCGTTCTCCGGCGTGCGCTGCGCGGCGACGCCGCTTCCTGACCGACTGCGCAAACGACATGGGTCCCGCGTGCTCTCATGCGAGCGCATGCTGAGGGCGCTGCGGCCCCGCAACTGATGAAATTGGCAAGCTGGCTGGTGTTGGCGATCTCGGGGGCGGTGCCGGCAGC
>DASQRV010000415.1:0-5669 GCA_035642735.1 Steroidobacteraceae bacterium | reverse complement strand
CTGGAACGACCGCGATGTCGCCGTGCTGTTCGGCGACGGCGCCGCTGCCGTCGTGCTGCAGGCGAGCGACGAGGAGGAAGGCCTGCTGGCCGAGAAGCTCGGCTGCTACGCGGACTCGCGCGAGACGCTGCGCGTACAGGGCATGGGCGGCCGCTATGCCAACCGCGGTGTCCTCTACGGCGTCACGCGCTGGCAGTTCGAAGGTCAGGAGATCTTCAAGCGCGCGGTGCAGGGCATGGCCGGTGCGTGCGAGGAGGCGCTGGCCCGGGCCGGAGTCGGCACCGCCGACGTCGGGCTGCTGGTGCCGCACCAGGCAAACCTGCGCATCATCGAGGCGGTCGCGCGGCGCGCGCGCGTACCGATGGAGCGGGTGTACGTCAATGTGCAGCGCTACGGCAACATGTCGGCAGCGACCGTTCCGGTGGCGCTGTGCGAGGCACTCGAGGAGGGGCGCGTGCGCCCCGGGGCACTGCTGCTCATGCCCGGCTTCGGCGGAGGCTTGAGTTACTGCGCGCACCTGGTGCGCTGGGGACGCCGCACTGAACCGCTGGGGTCGAGCGACGCACAGCTGCCGCCAAACGACGCTTCAGCACTCACGCTGATCCGCCGGTGCCTCGAGCGCAAGACACACCCGGCGGTCACTTCCACGGCCGACCCGTTCGCCGACCCCTGGAGTGCGGGGCTCACGCCGGTGACCACCGCCCGGGACCCGGGCGGCGCGCGCGGCTGACCGCTGGCCCGCCGCGGGGGTCAGCGCTTGACCTTGGCCGCCTTGCGCTTGTCTTTGGCGGGATCCTTGGTACGCGACTTACCGAATGAGCCACGGTAGATCTTGCCGCGGCGTGTTCTCTGATCGCCCTTACCCATGAGAGCCTCTTTCGATCCGTGCATGCGAAAAAGGCCGGTCGCCGCTACCGGTCAGGGCAGCGGCGTACCGGCCTCGAGTCACAGAGCGCTTACCAGCGCTTCGGTGCGCCGCCGCCGCGATTACCGCCGCCGCTGCGCTCCTGGGCCTCGTTGACCCGCAGTGGGCGGCCGCCGAGCTCCTTGCCATTCAGATTCTGGATGGCGCGCGAAGCATCGGCGCGGGACATCTCGACGAAGCCGAAGCCGCGCGGCCGGCCGGTGTCGCGATCGGTGATGATGCTCACCGACTCGACGGTGCCGTGCGCTGCGAACAGCTCACGGAGCTCGGCGTCGGTGGCGGAAAAAGGCAGGTTGCCTACATAGATTCTCGTCATGCAATCAGACTCCTGAAACGAACGTATCAGCAGGAGCGTATGCCGAGAATCGGTGATCGTTCGGCGCACACACTGCCACCTGGTCGAGACGGATTCGGCTTTTCAGACTCGGAAGCCAACTCGCGGTCTAAAGTGCGGGCGGCAGGCGGCAGGAAAGGGAAAGGTCACGAACCGGCGCGCACGATACCCCATGGGGCGGGCGCGGCACAAGCCGACACCGGAGCTTTTGCGACACTGGCGGTGGCCGGCACGGCCGCGATGGCGGTGTCAGACGGCTCACAGGCGCGGTCGAGGCACACGGTGAGCAGCGCAACGGCGAGTCCGGCGCCCACAGCCCGGAACGGTCGGCTGAAGATGAACATTCCGTGACACTCCGCGTGGCGGGCCGCTGCGGCGGCCCATGGACGTGGACTGTAGCCCCGGGCGTTATCCCGAAAAACAGGCTAATCGTGAATTTATTGTTCGCTTATGGCATACAATGAGCCATGGATCAGCTCGTGGCCATGCGCAGCTTCATGCGCGTCGCGGACCTGCACTCCTTCACCCGGGCGGCGGACGCGCTCGGGCTCTCGCGTGCGGTGGTGAGCACTCACGTCGCCGATCTCGAGAAGCACCTGCGCTGCCAGCTGCTCCAGCGCACCACGCGCCGCGTCGGGCTCACGGCCGATGGCGCGGAGTACCTCGCCCGCTGTCAGAGGATCCTCGCCGAGCTCGAGGCCGCGGACGAGGCCGTGCGGCGCACGCGGCTCGCGCCCCAGGGCCGGCTGCGCGTGGATGTGCCGGTGGAATTCGGCCGCGCGCTGCTGATCCCGGCGCTGCCGCAGTTCACCGCACGCTACCCGGAGCTGCAGCTCGAGGTGCAGTTCAACGATCGCGTGGTGGACATGATCACCGAGGAGATCGACCTGGTGGTGCGCGTGGGGGCGGTACGCGAGCCGCACCTCGTGGCGCGGCGCGTGGTGGCAACGCGGCTCCTCACCTGCGCCTCACCCGAGTATCTGCGCACGCACGGCGTGCCGCTCGTGCCCGAGGATCTGCGCCGTCACAAGATGGTCGGCTATCTGCCGAGCGGCACCCGCCGTGCCTATCGCTGGCTGTTCCAGCGCGGTACGCAGCGCCTGCGGCTTTCGCTGCCTTTCAGCATTGCGTTCAACTCGGCCGAGGCCGAGATCCGCGCGGCGATCCGTGGCGCGGGAGTGGTGCAGTCCATGGACCTGATGGTGGCCGAGGCGCTCGCGCTCGGCCGCCTGCAGGTCGTGCTGCCCGACTGGTCGGCGCCCGGGAAACCGATCTCGGTGGTGTGCCGTGCCGCCGTGCGTGACTCGCCGAAGATCCGGGTGTTCGCGGATTTCGCCGCGGAGCTGCTGCGCCGCTACCGTCAGCGCGTGGATGCACTGCTCGGGTTACCCACGTGAGTCGGAATCCTGCGCACGCTAACCGTGTGCGCCGGCCTCAGCTCCGGGAGCGCCCCGCCAGCTGATCGAGCGCCCGGATCTGCCGGACGGTCGAGTCCGAGTCCGGCAACACCTGATTGGCCTGGCGGACGAAGCCCGGGACCTCCGTCGGTGCGAGCGGCGGGCTGATGAGATACCCCTGGGCGAAGTCGCAGCCGAGGCGCCGCAGCAGATTCCAGGCCGCCGCATCTTCCACGCCCTCCGCGACCACCTTCAGCCCCATGCTGTGGCCAAGCTCGATGGTCGAGGTGACGATGGTGACCGCGCCGGAGTCGGCGGGCGCCATGAAGGAGCGGTCGATCTTCAGCTCATCCACCGGCAGCACCGAGAGCTGCGACAGCGAAGAGTGCCCGGTACCGAAATCGTCGATCGCGAAGCGTATGCCGGCCACGCGCAGCCACTGCATGTTGCGCACGGCGAGCTGGGGATCGCGCATCACCGCGCTCTCGGTGATCTCGAGCACGAGCGAGGTTGAATCGACCTGGTGGCGGCGTAACAGTCGCAGGATTTCATCGCTCAGATCCGGATCGAGAATGTCAGGCGCCGACAGGTTCACGGCGAGATCGAGCTCCAGGCCCTGGCGGCGCCACTCGCCCATCTGGCGGATGGCGGCGCCGAGCACCCAGTTGGTGAGCTGACGTGAGCCACCGGTGCTCTCGGCGAGCGGCACGAACTCTGCCGGCGAAACCGCTCCGAGCTCGGGGTGCGTCCAGCGCACCAGCGCTTCGAGGCTGCGCACCGAGCGCGTCGCCATCGCCACCTTGGGCTGGTAGACGAGGCTCAGCTGATCCTGGTCGATGGCGCGGCGCAGATCCGTGACGAGTGCCAGCCGGCGGCGATGCTCCTGATCCTGCCCGGGTCGATAGAGCGCAACGCGCGTGCGCGTCTCCTCGGCATCCTCCAGTGCCACCTGGGCGCGCTGCAGCAGCTCGTCCGCGCGCTCGCCGTGTGCCGGGAACAGACACACCCCGCACGCGAGGCGCAGATCGAGACTGACACCCGCCAGGTGGAAGCCGCCGCAAATCACGGCGGCGAGCTGCCCGGCGTAGAGCGGCGCGCGCTCGGCGCTGCAGCCCGGTGCGATCACCAGGAACTGCGTCTCGCCGAGACGCGCCACGGTGTCGGTCGTCGCGGCGTTCTGCTGCAGGCGCCGTGCGGCTTCGCGCAAGACATCGTCGCCCACCTGCAGACCGAGCGAAGCGTTGATGTCGCGCAGGTTGCGCAGCTCGATGAGCAGCAATGCCGCGCCGGCGTCGCGCGCTGCGCCCACCTCGCTCGGCACACCGCGCACCAGGCTCTCGAGTGTGCGCACAGCTCCCGCCCGGTTCGGCAACGCGGTAAGCGGATCGTGGTAGGCGTGGTAGGTGATGTCGGCCTCGCGCGCCGCGATGTTGCTCTGCATGGCGTTGAAGGTCGCGGCGAGGCTGCGGAACTCCTCGCCGCCCGCGACTTCCACGGTGGTCTCGTACTGCCCGCGCTCGATGCGCCGTGCGGCGAGCACCAGCTCCCCGATCGGGCGCGTGGCACTGCGTCCGAGCACGGCACCGATCACCGCGGCCACGAGCAGCGCGAAGCCGTCGATGAGCAGCATCGCATCGCGCAGCTCGCGGTACGGCGCCAGCACGTCCTGCAGTGGCTTGAGGAGGATCACATCGACCGAGTCGCCGCGTGCCTCGAGGCGCCGGGCGAAGCCCAGGTAGTCCGCCCGACCCAGCCGGCTGATGTGGGGCACGTGACTTGCTGCCGGGAGCGTCGCGACTGCACCCCCTGCGGTTGCGTCGGGCAGCGGCAGGGTTGCGGCGATGCGCGTCAGTCCGTTCGCACCATGCGTGACGATGGCGACCTCCGAGCCGACCAGATCGCGGATGCGTGCGGCGAGTGCCTCATCGGCCACGAAGCCCATGGCCACCCAGGCAATGGTCTCCGGCGTGCGCACCGGCGCGAGAAAGAACTGGTAGGCGTGGGCGCCGAATACGCGGAAGTTCGGCTGCTCGCGCATTCGGGCCGCGTCCTCGAGCAGCCCTGCGAGTGAGCCGCTGGCATCGTCGCTGGCGGTCGCGGTCGAGGCGAGTACCTGGCCGTGCGTGTCGAGCACCAGGACCATGTCGGCACCGATACGCTGCGCGTGGTTGCGGGCGGCCGAGAGGATCGTCGGCGCGTGCCCGCTCGCCACCGCCTCACGAAAGCCGAAATCCGTGGCCAGCAGCGCCACGCCATTCGCGAGCTGGCCGGCACGAAATCCGATCAGCTGCTCGGCCAGCGTTCCCCCCGAGCGCAGGTGCTCTGCGGCGCGCGCCTCGACCGTTCGCCGGGTACTGAGCAGCACTGCGGCAAGCGTCACAGTTTGGGTGACGATCACCAGCCCGATGATCAGCACGAGAAGCCGGTTGCGGAAACTGCCCATAAAAGCCGCTCGAATAGGCCGTCCATCGTAAGAGCCTCCGACCAGTTACCGCGAGGATTCGAGTGCGGGAATGAGACCTCCGGCACGAGCGTGTCGCAATCGATCGGCCGCCGGAGCGGCGCGTGCGTTGCTGTCGCTGCTCGCGCTGTCTGCCGCGGCGGATGTGCTCCCCGCCGCGACGCTGGTCGTCAACGTCCAGACCGCCGATGGCCGCGCGCTCCCAGGCGCGGTGGTCACGGTGCGATCGCTCGATGCGCCGGGCCGGCACGCCGCGCCCGTTCGCGCCGTCATGGACCAGGTGAACCGCAGCTTCGCGCCGGACCTGCTCGTCATCCCGGTGGGCTCGACCGTGGAATTCCCCAACGGCGATTCCGTCAGCCACCAGATCTACTCGTTCTCACCCGCCAAGCGCTTTCAGCTGCCGCTCTATCGCGGCAAGCCCTATCCGCCGGTGCACTTCGACCAGCCGGGCGTGATCACCCTCGGCTGCAACATTCATGACGAGATGCTCGCCTACCTGCTGGTGACGGATGCCGCCTGGTACGGACGCACCAACACCGGCGGGTCTTT
>DASQRV010000414.1:0-2407 GCA_035642735.1 Steroidobacteraceae bacterium | reverse complement strand
CAGGTCCTGAGTGCGGCGGGCAGGGCTGGCGGTGCTGGCGCCGCCAGGTCCGAAAACGGCTACTGTGCCGTGCCGTACGCGGGTATCGTGCCCCTCATGGAGAGCATCTGCGGACTCGACTCCGAAGCACTCAACCGCGCGCGCGTCAGCCGCGACCCGCGCTTCGACGGTAAATTCTTCATCGCGGTGACCTCCACCGGCATCTACTGCCGGCCGATCTGCCCTTCGCGCTACGCAAAGCGCGCCCACGTGCGCTTCTTCGGCAGCCCCGCGGCCGCCGAGGCCGCCGGATTCCGCCCGTGCCTGCGTTGTCGTCCGGAAGCTGCACCCGGCACCCCGGCGTGGCTCGGCACCGCGGCAGTCGTACGGCGGGCGCTGCGTCTGATCGAGGCGGGCGCGCTCGATGAGGACTCGGTCGAGACGCTCGCCGGCCGTCTCGGGATCGGACCCCGTCACCTGCTGCGGCTGTTCGTGCGCCACGTCGGCGCATCGCCGCTCGCGGTCGCGCAGACGCGCCGACTGCATTTCGCTGTCTGCCTGCTCGAGGAGACGCACCTGCCGATTACCCAGATTGCAATGGCGGCCGGCTTTGGCAGCTGCCGGCGCTTCAACGATGCGTTCCGCAACACCTATCGTCGCGCACCACGCGAGCTGCGCCGGGCCGGGCTCCGCGGTGCTACGGCGAGCGGCAGCGAGGAAGTGGTGCTGCGTCTCGCCTACCGGCCACCGTACGACTGGGCGCACGTGCAAGCCTTCCTCGCGGCCCGCGCCGTGGCGGGCGTCGAGAGTGTCGATGCGCGCGGCTACGCGCGCACCGTGGCCTGCGAAGGCGGCCATGCGCTGATCCGCGTGCGGGCGCTGCCCGGAAAGGATGCGCTCGAGTTGCGCGTGGCCGGAGCGCCGCCGGCGGCGCTGCTGCAGCTCTCGACGGTGGCCCGGCGCGTCTTCGATCTTGCCGCCGACCCGCAGCGCATCGGCGTCGAGTTGGCGGCCGACCCGCTGGTCGCGCCGCTGCTGCGGGCGCGTCCTGGTCTGCGGATTCCCGGGGCCTGGGATCCGTTCGAGTGCGCGGTGCGCGCGGTACTCGGGCAGCAGGTGAGCGTTGCCGCGGGCCGCACTTTTGCGGTGCGGCTGGTGGAGCGCCTGGGAGCCGCCATCCGCGGCGGCAGTGACGGGCTCACGCACCTCTTCCCCGATGCCGCGACGCTCGCCGCGGCGCCCCTCGAGTCTCTCGGCATGACGCGCTCGAGAGAAGCCACGCTCCGTGCGCTCGCGCGCGCGGTACTCGAGCGGCGAATCGACTTCAGTGCGGCACCCGAGGAGGTCGTCGCGGCGCTGACCGCCCTCCCGGGAATCGGCAGTTGGACAGCGCAGTACGTGGCGCTGCGGGCGCTCGGTGAGCCGGACGCCATGCCGACGGGGGATCTGGTGCTGCGGCGCATGGCTGCCCCGGGGCAGCGGCTGTTGAGCGCGCGCGAGCTCGGGGAACGTGCGCGCGCCTGGCGGCCGTGGCGCGGCTACGCGGTCATGCATTTGTGGCACGCGGCCGCCGCCGCGCGCGCACTCGCCACGCGGCCGGTAGCCAACGATGAGGTCGCCGCTCGCCGCGCAGCGTCGCGAACCGCGGGGCACGCATGAAGTACTGGCACGAGATCGACTCGCCGGTCGGGCCGCTGTTGCTCTCGGGCACCGCGCAGGCACTCACAGGGGTGCATTTCCAGGCGGGCCCGTACCCGCAGCGTCCGGCGCAGGAGTGGCGCCACGAGGCGGCACCGTTCGGGCGCGTGCAGGCCCAGCTCATGGAGTATTTCGGCGGCACGCGCCGCACGTTCGAGCTGCCGCTCGCTCCGGAGGGCACGCCGTTTCAGCTGCGGGTCTGGCGCGCGCTGTGCATGATTCCCTGGGGCGAGACGCTCTCCTATGGAGAGCTGGCACGGCGGCTGGGACTCCCGAACGGCGCCCGCGCGGTCGGCTTGGCGAACGGCGCCAATCCACTGCCGATCGTGGTGCCGTGTCATCGGGTCATCGGTTCCGATGGCACCCTCACGGGTTTCGGTGGCGGGCTGGACATCAAGCGCTCACTGCTCGCGCTCGAGGGTGCGGCGTGCGCCGTGGACCTGTTCGCGGCCGAGGAACGCGCCGCCTTCGCTCGACAACCCGGGGTCCGCAGCCGCTAGCGCACCCGACGAATGCCGGCCTCCGCCAGGGGAGCGGTCGCGTCCGCCGGGGCGCGGGTCCACTTGAGATCGGTGCCCTCGCGACGGTCGGCAAAGCCAGCGACGCGGCCATCGGCGGAGCGCAGGAAAATCCGCCGGGTACGCGGGTGGCCCGGTGTAAAGAACACATCGCCGCTTTCGGGCAGCAGCAGCTGCGGTGCGCGGCCGGGACGCTCCGCCACGAGGTGATC
>DASQRV010000413.1:0-4356 GCA_035642735.1 Steroidobacteraceae bacterium | reverse complement strand
GCGCTCGGTGGCGCGACGCTCGTGCTCCTCGTGCTCGCGGGCGCGGCGCGCCTCATCGTCGCGCGAGCGCTGCTCGGCTGCGCGGCGCGCGTCCTCCTGGGCGCGGCGACGGGTCTCCTCTTCCTCGACGCGCCGGCGGTTCTCCGCCTCGAGGCGCTCGCGCTCACGCCGCTCGTTCTCGGCGCGCTCACTCTCGGCGCGCGCCGCCTCCTCCGCCTCGCGGCGGCGATGATCGATCTCGTCCTGCTGTGCGCGTGCCTGCTCCTGCAGAACGTCACGCTTGATGTAGTTGCGGGTGCGGCGCACCTCCACGTTCACGGTACGAGCGCGTCCTTGATTGCTCGCGAGCTTCAGCTCGCTCTGCGTCTTGCGCTTGAGCGTGATCTTGCGCGGCGCCCCATCGCCGTCGGTGTCGCTGCTGCCGTGGCTGCGGCGCAGGTGCGTGAGCAGCTCGAGCTTCGCATCGTCGGTGATGCGCGCATCGGGCCCCGACACCTTGATACCCGCCTGGTCAAGCTGCGCCAGCAGCCGGTCGACCGGCACCTTCAATACCTCGGCAAACTGCGTAACCGTCACTTCGGCCATAAACTTCGTTTCCTCGTCGGAATCAGTTACCCGCCTCGAACCACGGCGCGCGCGCGGTCATGATCAGCTGCGCCGCCTTCTCGGCGGCGAGCCCCTCGATGTCGGCGAGCTCATCGACCGACTGCTCGGCGAGATCCTCGCGCGTGCGCACGCCGCGCCGGGCCAGCGTCAGCGCCAGGTCCGGGCTCATGCCCTCGAGCAGCAGCAGATCGTCCGCCGGCATCGACTGATCGAGCGTCTCCTCGCTCGCGATCGCCTGAGTCAGCAGCACGTCGCGCGCGCGATTGCGCAGCTCCTTGACGATGTCCGCATCGAACTCCTCGATCGCGGCGAGCTCCGCCTGCGGCACGTAGGCGATCTCCTCGATGGTGGAGAAGCCCTCCTGCGCCAGGATGGTCGCCACGTCCTCGTCGACGTCCAGCTGTTTCATGAAATTGGCCACCAGCTCCTTCGACTCGGTCTCACTCTTGGCCTCGGCGTCGGACTCGGTCATGACGTTCAGGTCCCAACCACTGAGCTGGCTCGCGAGGCGGATGTTCTGGCCGCCGCGCCCGATCGCCTGCGACAGCTTGTCCTCGGATACCGCGATGTCCATGCTGTGCGAGTCCTCATCGACCACGATCGACATCACCTCCGCCGGCGACATGGCGTTGATGACGAACTGCGCCGGGTTCTCCACGTACGGGATGATGTCGACGCGCTCGCCCGCAATCTCGTTGGAAACCGCCTGTACGCGCGAGCCGCGCATGCCGACGCAGGCGCCCACCGGGTCGATGCGCGGATCGTTGCTCTTCACCGCGATCTTGGCGCGCACCCCCGGATCGCGCGCGGCGCCAAGGATCTGGATCAGGCCCTGGCCGACCTCCGGCACCTCGAGCTTGAAGAGCTCGACGAGGAACTCGGGCGCGGTGCGCGTGAGGAACAGCTGCGGGCCACGCGGCTCGGAGCGTACTTCCTTCAGGTACGCCTTGATGCGGTCCTGGGGCTTGGCCTGCTCGCGCGGGATCATGTCGGTGCGCGGCACGAAGCCTTCCGCGTTGCTGCCGAGATCGATGTAGATGCCGTTGCGGTCGACGCGCTTTACCACGCCGCCGACGAGGGTCCCGACGCGGTCGCGGTAGGCCTCCACCACCTGGGCGCGCTCGGCCTCGCGCACCTTCTGCACGATGACCTGCTTCGCCTGCTGGGCGGCAATGCGGCCGAAGGCGACCGACTCGATCGGCTGCTCGACGAAGCCGCCGACCTCCGCCTTGGGATCCATCTCGAGCCCGTCCTCGAGCCGCAGCTCGCGCTCGGGCACCTCGAGCTCCTTGGAATCATCCGCAAACACCTTCCAGCGGCGGAAGGTCTCGTAATCGCCGCTCTTGCGGTCGATGGCGACGCGCGCGTCCCATTCCTCGCCGTGCTTCTTGCGCGTTGCGGACGCGAGCGCAGCTTCGAGCGCCTCGAAGATCACTTCCTTGTCGACGCCCTTCTCGTTGGAGACGGCATCGACCACCATCAGGATTTCTTTGTTCACTTCAGTCGTACCTCGCGTACCTGCTTGCGCACCTGGGAGAGCCGCGGCCTCCTCTAGGACGCGAGCCTTGCCTTGCCAATCTCAGCGAATGACACCGTGACCTGCTCGCGGTCGACCTCGAGCGCGATCCCCGCCTCGTCCACGGTGAGGAGCTTGCCGGTGTAGCGGCGGCGGCCGGCCCGCGGCTCCTTGAGCTCGACGAACACCCGCGCGCCGACGAAGCGCCCGAAGTGCGCCTGGGTGCGCAGCACCCGGTCGAAGCCGGGTGAAGAGACCTCCAGCGTGTAAGCGCTCGGGACCGGGTCCTCGACATCGAGGAGCGTGGAAACTTCGCGGCTCACCTGGGCGCAGTCATCGAGCGTGATGCCGGCTTCCCGATCGATGAAGAGGCGCAGCACCGCATGCGCACGGCCGGCCGAGAATTCCAGCTCGACCAGCTCATAGCCCAGACGCTGGAGCAGCGGCTCAATGAGGGCAATGAGCCGCTCCCGCAAGGTCCCCGTCGCGATCACTTTCACCCCCGGAGGCGCTCGCGGCGCCCCGCCAAACAAAAATGGGCCTTAAGGCCCACCAAAAACAAAAAGCCCCGCGGGGGGCTTTCCACTCATCTGCTCCTCGGGGGTACCGCGCGCGTCCCGTGGACGTCGCAGGCGGCACCGGCCTCCCGCCCCCGCCCGCACGCTCAGAACCGCGGGGGGCCGCGCATTCTACCGGAACTCCCGAGGCCGTGGAACACCCGCGTTGCCACGCGGCTTACCCGCCACACTGGACCTGTATAGACAGGTGATGTCGCCGGTGCGATCATCGCTGACAGGTTCCGGCCTCATCTGGGCGCCCCATGTCACTCCAGGCTGCCACCGCGCGCTACCTGCAGGTGAAGCACTTCATTCTCGAGCAGATCGCGGGCGGGCGCCTGCCGGCGGGCGCCCGCGTACCCTCGGAGAACGAGCTGACGCGCACGCTCGCCGTCTCACGCATGACGGCCAATCGGGCGCTGCGCGAGCTCGCTTCCGACGGCGTACTGGTGCGGGTCGCCGGCGTCGGTACCTTCGTCGCCGAGCAGCGCGTGCACGCCCACCCGCTCGAGGTTCGCAACATCGCCGATGAGATCCGCGCCCGCGGCCACGAGCACCGCGTCAAGGTGCTGTCGCTCGAGTCGGTGAGCGCCACGCGTGAGCTCGCCGAGCGCTGCGGGGTCAAGCCCGGCAGCGCGCTCGATCACTCGCTCCTCACGCACTTCGAGGACGGCGTCCCGCTCCAGGTAGAGGAGCGCTACGTCAATCCGCTGGTCGCGCCCGGTTACCTGCACAACGATTTCTCGCGCATCACGCCACACGAGTTCCTGATCCGCGTCGCCCCGCTGCAGCGCGCCGAGCACACCGTGCGCGCACTGGTTCCCGAGCGGCGCATCCGCCGCCTGCTCAAGCTCAAAAGCGGTGAGGCGTGTCTCCTGATCCTGCGCCGCACGTTCTCGAACGGGCGCATCGCGAGTGTCGCCGACCTTTATCATCCCGGCTCGCGCTACGAGCTGGCCGCCACCTGTCAGCCGAGGTCCCCATGACGACCCCATCTGCCCGAGTGCCGCTGCGCGCCCCGCGAGGCCCGCAGCTCTCCTGCCGCAGCTGGCTCACCGAGGCGCCGTTGCGGATGCTGATGAACAACCTCGACCCCGAAGTCGCCGAGCGACCCTCCGAGCTCGTCGTTTACGGCGGCATCGGCAAGGCCGCCCGCAACTGGCAGTGCTACGAGCAGATCGTGGCGGCGCTGCGCGCGCTCGGCGATGACGAGTCGCTCCTCATCCAGTCGGGGAAGCCCGTCGGAGTGTTCCGCACCCACGCCGACGCCCCGCGCGTGCTCATCGCCAACTCCAACCTCGTGGCGCGCTGGGCGGACTGGGAGCACTTCAATGCGCTCGACAAGCGCGGCCTCATGATGTTCGGCCAGATGACCGCCGGCTCGTGGATCTACATCGGCAGCCAGGGCATCGTGCAGGGCAGCTACGAGACCTTCGCCGAGATGGGGCGCCAGCATTACCGCGGCAACCTGAGCGGCCGCTGGATCCTGACCGCGGGCCTGGGTGGCATGGGCGGCGCGCAGCCGCTCGCGGCCACCATGGCGGGTGCCTCCATGCTCGCCATCGAGTGCCGCCCCGAGCGCATCGCGAAGCGCCTGCAGACGAAGTACCTGGATGTCGAGGCGGCATCGCTCGATGAGGCGCTCGAGCTCCTCGAGCGCGCCCGCGCGCGCGGCAT
>DASQRV010000412.1:0-2805 GCA_035642735.1 Steroidobacteraceae bacterium | reverse complement strand
CAACTCCCGTCCGCGCGCTGCACCGCGTCCACGACTTTGAAGGCACGACCGTCGGCGAGAGTGCCGGCATCGCCGGGTTTGAGCGCCTGCGGCCGACGAGTGACGAAGCGCTGCAGGCGGCGCTTGACGCGCCCGCGATAGTGGGCACGGGCTATGACTTCCTGGCCGGTGTAGCAGCCCTTATCGAAGGCGATCGCGCCCAGCGCATCGAGGTTCAGCATCTGCGCGACGAACTCCTCGGATGTCGCGGCATACACCTGGGGCTCGCCGGCCGCGATCGCGCAGCGACGCCAGATCTCCGGCGCCGGCACCGCGGCACCGTCGGCGAGTGGTGATCGAGTGGCGGGCGTGAGGAGCAGCCAGCGCGAGGGCTGCTCCGCCACCTGCACCGCGACCGCATCGGCGATGCGCGCCACGGAGTCGACAGCCGTGGGCAGTGCGGCAACCGCCGTGGCGGCGGCGGGATCGGCGGCGCTGCCGTCGGCATCTCCATCCGCGGCTGCGAGCAGCCCGGTGATCCGCCACGACTGCGAGTCGTCCACGAGCTTCACCTTCGCACGCAGGATGAATTTCGAAAGCCGCGCGATCACGGCCGGCACGAGCTCGCGCGGCAGCACCGCCAGCAGATCCCCGGGCGCGAGTTGCAGCACGCGCAGCAGCGCGATGACTCGTCCCTGCGGGTTGTGATAACCGGCGAGCAGCGCCCGATCCGTGGCAAGGCGCGTCAGGTCGTTCGACAACTGTCCCTGCAGGAACGACATTGCCTCGGGGCCACGCGCGCGCAGCACGCCGAGTGCATCGAGTGCTGCGGTGCTCAATTCCGTGCGCATGGAGTTGACCGTTGATTGCGGGTAAGCGCTGCGTGGCTGCCTGCGGCGGATTCTGGCAGACTTGCCGGGTATGTCGATGCCCGCGGACGAGAGCTCAACGCCACCAGCATCCGCGCCAACCGCCAATGGGGTGCCGGTGGCGGTGGCCACTGCACCGCCGCCGGCAGCTTCGATTGCGCGGCCGCGCGAGCTCGGCGGCCGTGCGGGCCCGGAGCCCACGCGGTTTGGCGACTGGGAAAAGAACGGCCGCTGCATCGATTTCTAAGCCTATCACTCTATGCCGACGCGACCGCTCTCGCCGCACCTGTCGGTGTACAGAATGTCCCGGTACACGCTGGCGACCTCCATTGCCAATCGCTTCACCGGGCTCGCGCTGTCGCTGGGACTCGTGCTGCTGGTGTACTGGCTGATGGCGCTGGCGGGCGGCGCACGCAGCTACGCACGCGCCACGCACGTGCTGGCCCTGCCGATCGCGAAGCTCATCTACGCGGCGCTGATCGTGGCGTTCTGCTATCACCTGGTCGCGGGCTTGCGTCACCTGGTGTGGGACACCGGTCACGGCCTCGAGCGCGCGCAGTCGCAGAGAAGCGCCTGGTTGGTGGTCGCCGCCAGTCTCATCCTGATGTTGGTGGTTGCCTGCCGCGCCTGGCTCACGGGGGCACACGCACCATGAGCCTGCGCAGCCCGCTCGGCCGCGTGCTGGGTTTCGGCTCGGCCCACGACGGTGTGCGGCACTGGTGGCTGCAGCGCCTCACTTCGATCGCGTTGGTGCCGCTGTCGGTGTGGTTCGTGGTCTCGCTCCTCGCGCTGCCCTCGCTCGGCTACGCGACGCTCGTCGCCTGGATGAGCCAGAGCTGGACCGCGCTGCTGTTCATCCTGCTGGTGCTGAGCGCGGCCTGGCACTCACAGCTCGGGGTGCGCGTGGTGGTGGAGGATTACGTACACGGCCCGGGCGCACGCACCCTCACGCTCGTGCTGCTCGGTTTCGCGCACGTACTGCTCGCCGTGGCCGGCGTGTTTGCAGTCCTCAAGGTCGCGTTCGGGGCCCCGCCGTGAGCGCCGCCAGCGGCGCGTTCATCGACCATACCTACGATGTGATCGTGATCGGTGCGGGTGGTGCCGGGCTGCGCGCCACGCTCGGACTCGCCGCGAGCGGGCTCTCGACCGCCTGCATCAGCAAGCTCTTCCCGACGCGCAGCCACACGGTGGCGGCGCAGGGCGGAATCTCCGCGGCGCTCGGCAACATGGGCGAGGACGACTGGCGCTGGCACATGTACGACACCGTCAAGGGCTCGGACTGGCTCGGCGACCAGGACGCGATCGAGCTGATGTGCCGGGAAGCGCCGGCGGCGGTCATCGAGCTCGAGCACTACGGCGTGCCCTTCTCGCGCACCGAGGCGGGGCTCATTTACCAGCGCCCCTTCGGCGGCATGACCACGCACTACGGCAAGGGCATCGCGCAGCGCACCTGCGCCGCCGCCGACCGCACCGGGCATGCGATGCTGCATACGCTCTATCAGCAGTCGATCCGCCACGAGGCGACCTTCTTCGTGGAGTACTTCGCCATCGATCTGATCATGGAGGAGGGTGCCTGCCGGGGCGTGGTGGCGCTCGATCTCGCGGCAGGCACGCTGCATCGCTTCCGGGCGCACATGACGATCCTCGCCACCGGCGGCTACGGCCGCGCCTATTTCTCCAGCACCTCGGCGCACTCCTGCACGGGCGATGGCAACGCCATGGTGCTGCGCGCGGGACTGCCGCTGCAGGACATGGAGTTCGTGCAGTTTCATCCCACCGGCATCTACGGGGCGGGCAACCTCATCACCGAGGGCGCGCGCGGCGAAGGCGGCTACCTCACGAACTCCCGCGGCGAGCGCTTCATGGAGCGCTATGCCCCGAACGCGAAGGACCTCGCCTCGCGCGACGTCGTGAGCCGCGCGATGACCGTCGAGATCCGCGAGGGCCGCGGCGTCGG
>DASQRV010000411.1:0-5949 GCA_035642735.1 Steroidobacteraceae bacterium | reverse complement strand
ATCCGCATGTACAAGGGCAAAACGTTCGTGGTCAAGGCCGGCGGCGGGGTGTTCGCCGAACTGGCCAGCACGCGCATGCTGGTTGAGCAGATCGCCGTACTGCACTACTTCGGCGTCCGCGTGGTGCTGGTGCACGGCGGCGGCCCGCAGCTCACCGAGCTGGCGACGGCGCTCGGACTCGCGACGCGCATGGTGGAGGGCCGGCGCGTCACGGACCAGAAATCGATCGACGTGAGCGCCATGGTGCTGAATGGCCTGATCAACACGCGCGTGCTCGCCATCTGCCGTGACCTCAACATCGAAGCGGTCGGCATCAGCGGCGTGGACGCGGGGTTGGTGCGGGCCCATAAACGCCCGCCGGTGGCTGTCACTGCCAACGGCGAGCTGGTGGATTTCGGTTTCGTCGGCGACATCGACGCCGTCGACGCCACCGTGCTGCGCAAGCTCCTCGACAACGGCCTCATGCCGGTGATGAGCCCGCTGTCGGCGGACGGGTCCGGCACGCTCCTCAACATCAACGCCGACACCGTCGCCGCGGCGATCGGCGCGGCGCTCGGCGCCGAGAAGCTGATCCTGTGCACCGGCGCGCCGGGGATACTCGGCAGCCGCGACGATCCCGGCTCGCTCATCTCCTACACGGACCTGCAGGGACTGAAGCGCCTGCGCGAGGAGGGCCGCATCACCGACGGCATGCTGCCGAAGGTCAAGGCCATCGAGGAGGCCATCCGCGGCGGTGTGCGTCGCGTACACGTGGTCTCGTATGCCTCCCCGGAAGGCATCCTCGCCGAAGTGTTCACCAACGAGGGTAACGGCACGCTGATCGTCGCCGACGTCAACGCGCTCAGCCCGGCCGAGCAGCAGAGCGCCCCATGACGCGGCTGTGGGACAAGGGCGCGTCGCTCGACGCCCGGGTGCTCGACTACACCGCCGGCGAGGACCATGCGCTCGATGAGCGGCTCGTGCCCTACGACGTGCGCGCGTCCATCGCGCACGCCGAGATGCTCAACGCCCGGCAGCTGCTATCGCCGAGCGACCTCGCCGCGCTGCGCGAGGCGCTCGGCGCGCTCGCCGCCGAGCACGCGCGCGGCGAGTGGCACATCGAGCTCGCCGACGAGGACGGTCAGACCGCGCTCGAGCGGCACCTGACCGCACGCTGCGGCGCTGCCGGGGCGCGCATCCATCTCGGCCGTTCGCGCAATGACCAGGTGCTCGCCGCCCTGCGGCTGTACCTGCGCGATGCGGTCGCGCTGCTGGGCGCCGGTGCGCTCGAGGTGGCCGCCGCACTCGAGACCCTCGCCGCGCGCGAGCCGCACACGGCGCTGCCCGGCTACACGCACATGCAGCAGGCGATGCCGAGCTCGGTGCCACTGTGGGCGCAGGGCTTCGCCGCCGAGATCCGCGATGACGCCGCGGGTCTCGAGGCGGTGCTGCGCCGCATCGACAGGAGCCCACTTGGCTCGGCGGCGGGTTACGGCACGCCGGGACTGCCGCTCGATCGCGAAGACACGCGCGTGCGGCTCGGCTTCGCGAGCGTGCAGGAGCCGGTGACCGCGGTGCAGCTCTCGCGCGGCAAAGCGGAGGCGCAACTGCTCTTCGAGATCACGCTGCTGCTGCAGGACCTCGGCCGCTTCGCCGCCGACGTGCTGTTGTACGCCACCTCGGAATTCGGCTTCATCGTGCTGCCCGAGGCTTTCACCACCGGCTCCTCGATCATGCCGCAGAAGAAGAACCCGGACGTGTTCGAGCTCATTCGCGGCCGCTCCGCCACCGCGCAGGCGTGCCTGCTCGAGGCGCTCGCCGTGTGCGCCAAGCTTCCCTCGGGTTATCAGCGCGACCTGCAGCTGTTGAAGTTTCCGCTGTTTCGCGGCATCGACCTGGCGCTCGCGACACTCGACATCCTGCCATCCGCCATCACGGCGCTCGAGTTCCGCAGCGCAGCGATCCGGCTCGATCCCGGCATTCACGCGGCGGAGGAAGCCAACCGCCTGGTGGTGGCCGAAGGCATCCCGTTTCGCGAGGCCTACCGGCGCGTGGCGGCGAAGCTGCGCAAGTAGACGGCAGAACCGCGGCGTTGCAGCGCCGCGGCGCGGTTGCAACACCGCCGTGGCCAGTGCAGGCTCGCAGCTGCGATCGAGGGAGTCGACATGACCAAGCTGCTGGGGATCTCCGGGAGCCTGCGCCGCGGGTCCTACAACAGCGCCCTGCTGCGCGCGGCCACGCGCCTCATGCCGCCCGAGGCGACGCTCGAGGTCGCCAGCATCCGCGGCATCCCGCTCTATGACTACGACATCGAGGTGCAGGGGCTGCCCGCCACCGTCACGCAGCTCAAGGATGCGATCGTCGCCGCCGATGGTGTGCTGCTCGTCACCCCCGAATACAACAACAGCATCCCGGGCGTGTTCAAGAACGCCATCGACTGGCTGTCACGGCCTTCATCCGACATCAAACGGGTATTCGGCGGCCGCCCCTTCGCGCTCATCGGCGCCTCGCCGGGACCCTTCGGCACGCTCCTCAGCCAGACGGCCTGGCTGCCGGTGCTGCGCACCCTCGGCACGCACGCGTGGTTCGGCGGCCGGCTGGTGGTGCCGCGTGCGGCCAGCGTGTTCGATGAGACCGGGGCGCTCAAGGATGCCGCCATCGGGGAGCAGCTGCGGCAGTTCCTCGCCGGCTATGTCAGTTTCGTGCGGCGCCATGCCGCGGAGACACCCGCCGGGTAGGTGGCGGCCGCCGCGTGCGGCGGCGCTCGCTCCGCCCGCGCTCGGCCCTCAGACCTTGCGCTGCGCGGGCGGTGGCGGCGTGTATTGATACAGCCAGGTCTCGGTGAGTGCCTGGCCGTTCAGCGACAGGAACAGCCGCAGGTTGACCGGCTCCACGATGTCGTTGGTGAGTGCCAGGTCGAACGCGGCGCGCCATTCGGTGGGATGCGGGACGATGCGGCGTGCGGAGGCCAGCTCGATGCGCCCGCGTGAGGCGGTGATGACCGGCACCACGTGCGCATGCTCACCCAGGGAGCGAAGGTCGCCGCCCGCGAAGTCGACGACGAAGCGCCAGGCGAAGTGGCTGCGCTTCGCTCCGACCTGGCCACCGACGCCGGCGCGGGTCGCCACCACCTCCGCGAGCCTCGGGCCGTGGGGGTGCTCGCGGCACCAGTAGAGCCGATAGCCGTACAGGTATTCGGTGCCCGGCTGCGGCTTGTCCTCCGGCGTCCAGAACGCGACGATGTTGTCGTTCGTCTCATCGGGCGTCGGGATCTCGACCAGCATCACCGCGCCTTTGCGCCAGCTCGATTTCGGCTCGGTCCACACGCTCGGGCGCTTCTCGTAGAAGACCCCGTCGTCCTGGTACTGCGAGAACTGCCGCTCGCGTTGCATGAGTCCGAAGCCGCGCGGCGCCTCATCCATGTAGCTGTTGACGCGCACCGCCGCCGGATTGACGATCGGCCGCCAGATCCATTCCCCGGCACCGGTGCAGATCTGCAGACCGTCCGAGTCGTGGATCTCCGGCCGCCAGTCATCGGCAATGCGCCGATCGTTTTTGCCGACCAGGAACATGCTGGTCCCAGGTGCGATGCCGAGCCGCTCGATCTGGCGGCGCGGATAGAGCGCGCAATCCACATCCATGATCATGGTGTCGCCCGCCTCGATGACGAAACGGTAGGCGCCCGTCACGCTCGGTGAGTCGAGCAGGGCATACACCGTGAGCCGGCTGGATTCCTTCACCGGCCGCTCGAGGTAGTAGGCGATGAAGTCCGGGAACTCCTCGGGCTCGGCCATGCCGGTATTGATCGCGAGCCCGCGCTGCGACATGCCGTACTGCATGTCGCCGGTGACGGCGCGGAAGTAGGAGGCACCCTGGAACGCCGCAACATCCCGCGTCCAGTCGGTGTGGTGGTAGAGGCGAAACCCGCCGAAGCCGAGGTTGGCCGGCACCGCCGCCGGACGGATTCCCGCGTGCGTGTAATCGTACAGCGACGGATCGAAGGTGATCTCGCGCGCGGCGCCATTGTTGACTTCGTACATCCGTACCGGCTTGTTGAGCGTGTAGCCGGGGTGAGCAAACTGCACCTGGAAGCGCAATCCCTCACCGGCCCACAGCGCGCGCTCCTCGCGGTAGCGGATCGCCTGCCAGTGATCCCAATCGAGCGCCGCGATCACGGGCGGCAGGTGCCTGGCGGGTGCGACGTAGCCCTGCGCAGCGCGTGACCGGGCGAGTCCCTTGAGACGCGCGTAATCGAAGGGCGCCGGCGCGTCCTCCGGCGGTCCCGCTGCTGCCCCCGCCGCTGCGCCCGTCAGCAGCCACTCCGCTCCGGCTACCGTGAGCAGCGCAGCACTCGAGCGCAGGAAACCTCTTCGTGACATGCTGTGGCGCGCTCCTAGGCGGGTGCAGCGTCCGGCTGCACTTGCGGTGCGGCCTGCGCGAAGGCCGGCAGGCTCTCCAGGTGCGCGCAGATGGCGCGCAGCGTCGGATAGGGCGTCACGTCGCAGTTGAAGCGCCGCGCGTTGAACATCTGCGGCACCATGCAAACGTCCGCGAGTGTGACCGCCGTGCCGTACATGTGCCGTCCGTCACCGCTCAGGCGCGCGGCGTCGCGCTCGAGTGCCGCGAAACCCTGCGCAATCCAGTGAGCGTACCACGCGTTCACCGCGCTCTCGTCGTGGCCGAGCGGGGTGCGCAGATAGTTGAGCACCCGCAGATTGTTGAGCGGATGGATGTCGCAGGCTACTGCCAGCGCGAGCGCGCGTACCGCGGCGCGCGCGGCCGGCTCGCGCGGCAGGAGCGGCGGCTGCGGGTGGGTCTCGTCCAGGTACTCGAGGATGGCGAGCGACTGGGTGAGCGTGCGCTCGCCGTCGACCAGCACCGGAATGAGACCGTGCGGATTGAGCGCGCGGAACTCGCGCGTGTGCTGCGCGCTCTGCGGCGCGCGCAGATCCACCACCACGCTCTGCCAGGGGATGCCCTTCAGGTTGAGCGCGATGCGCACCCGGTAGGTCGCGGAGCTGCGGAAGTAGCCATGGAGCTTCACGAGCTAGTCTTCCGCCGGCGGCGCGATGGTGTTGCGCAAAACCTCGAGTCCTTCGACGCCGCCCTCGAGGCGGTCGCCGGGCTTCACCGGACCGACGCCGGCGGGGGTGCCGGTGAATATGAGATCACCCGGCCGGAGCTCATAGAGCTTCGACAGCGCGGCGATGATGTGCGGCACATCCCAGATCATGCGGCTGATGTCCGACTCCTGGCGCAGTGTGCCATTCACGCTCAGCCAGATACGTCCGCGTGTCACGTGCCCGGCGCTCACCGGACGGATGGCCGCTATCGGCGCCGAGTAGTCGAAGCCCTTGGAGGTATCCCACGGATCGCCGCGGTCCTTGGCTGCCTTCTGCAGGTCGCGGCGCGTCAGGTCGTTGCCGGCGGCGTAACCAAACACCAGGTCCAGAGCCTGCTCCGGTGGGACACCACGGCTGCCGCGGGCGAGCGCCACCACCAGCTCGATCTCGTAGTGGAAGTTCGTTGTGCACGGCGGATAGGGAACCTCTTCTTCGTTGGCGACCACCGCATCCGCGGGCTTCATGAAGAATATGGGCGGTGAGCGCTCGGGGTCCCGCCCGAACTCGCGGATGTGGTCGGTGTAGTTGAGGCCGACGCAATAGATTCGATGAACCGGAAAGCGACGCTCCGTGCCGGCCACGGCAACGCTCGGCACGGCGGACGGCAGGAAGGTGAAGTCGGTCATCGCGGCGGCTCCATGTACCTTTTGGGAGGCAGATTGCCACTGTGCAAACCGCTAGACTAGTTGCGATGAGTATCTGGCGCGTGACCCCAACACCCGAGGACCTCACCGCCCGCGGCAGCCGCAGCATGCCGGGCTTCCTCGGCATCCGTTTCACCGAGGTCGGGCCGGACTTTCTGCGCGCGTCCATGCCGGTGAATGAGCGCACTCATCAGCCCTTCGGG
>DASQRV010000410.1:0-4981 GCA_035642735.1 Steroidobacteraceae bacterium | reverse complement strand
CGGTGAGCTCCTTGCAGAAGTCCACCAGCCGCGCGACCCGCGCGCGCGGCTCGTCGATGCCGCGATAGTCGACTGAGTGAGCGTCGTACCCTTCAGCGCGTGCCACTTCCGCCAGCGCAGTGATCTTGCGTCCCCAGGGTCCGGCTTCCTGGCCGTGCGAAAAGACGACGTGTCGGGAGGTCATGGGCGCTTGCATGGCAGTCCATCCGGAACTGGGAGCTACGGTCGCATGCGCGAATAATGCAGGCAATGGAAACTCCAAGCCAAGCGCCCCGCAGTCCTCACGGCCGCAAGGGCTGGCAGTTCTGGATCGATCGAGGCGGAACGTTCACTGACGTCATCGGGCTCTCGCCCGAGGGTGTGCTGCACGTGCGCAAGGTACCCTCGGTGCCGACCGACGGGGTCCCCGGCGATCCGGGCGTGCGCGCGGCGCGCGCCATCCTGACGGCCGCCCACGCGGCGGCAGCGCCCGACGCAACCGCGCCCGCGGTCGAAGCCGTGAAGGTCGGCACCACGGTCGCCACCAACGCGCTGCTCACGCGCAGCGGCGAGCCGGTCGTGCTGGTGACCACCGCGGGCCTTGGCGACGGCCTGCGCATCGGCTACCAGAATCGGCCGGAAATCTTCGCGCGCGATATCGCGCTGCCGCAGCGGCTGTATGCGACCGTGATCGAGGCCGACGAACGCGTCGACGCCGAGGGCACGGTGCTCAGGCCGCTCGACCTCCCGCGCCTGCAGGCAGAGCTGACGCGCGCCCGCGCCGCCGGGCGGCGCGCGGTCGCCATCGTCTTCATGCACGGCTGGCGCTACCCGCAGCACGAGCGTGCTGCGGCCGACTGCGCCCGCGAGCTCGGCTTCGAGGAGGTGTCGGTGTCGCACGAGCTCTCGCCGCTCGTGCGCTATGTCACACGCGGCGATACGACCGTGCTCAATGCCTACCTGGCACTGCCGCTGCGCGGCTACCTGCGGGCACTGGAGGCGCAGCTGCGCACACTCGATGCCGGGGCACGCCTCACCCTGATGCAGAGTAATGGCGGACTCGCGGCGGCCGAGCGATTCCACGCCATGTCGAGCGTGCTCTCGGGCCCGGCGGGAGGCCTGATCGGCATGCGCTGGGTGGGGGAGCGTCTCGATTACCCGCGACTCATCGGTTTCGACATGGGTGGCACCTCCACCGACGTCTCGCTCATCGATGGCGAGCTGCCACAGCGCTTCGAGCACCTCATCGCCGGTGTGCGCCTCGCCCAGCCGATGCTCGATGTGCACAGCATCGCCGCCGGCGGCGGCTCGATCCTCGGTTACCGCGACGGCCGCTTCGCTGTCGGCCCCTCCTCAGCCGGAGCCGACCCGGGTCCGGCATGCTACGGGCGCGGCGGGCCTCTCACGCTCACCGACGTGCAGGTGTTGCTCGGACGTCTGCGTCCGGACACCCTGCCGGCAGTCTTCGGACGCGACGGCCGCGCACGAATCGATGCGCAGGTGGTCGCGGAGCAATTCGCTGCGCTCGCCGCGCGCGCGGCCGCCGAGGTGACCGGCGGCTGCACCGCCGAAACGGTTGCCGAGTCGTTCCTCGAGGTGGGCGTCGAGTCGATGGCCAATGCGATCCGCCAGGTGTCGACGCGCCAGGGATTGGACGCCGGCGACTTCACGCTCTTCTGCTTCGGCGGTGCTGCCGGACAGCATGCCTGCCGCGTGGCGCGGGCCGCCGGGGTCCGGCGCGTACTCATCCACCCGCTGGCGAGCGTGTTGTCGGCGTTCGGTATCGGCGTCGCGGATCGCCTGGCCGTGCGCCGCGCGAGCCTGCGGCGTGCGCTGAGTGAGGCGGGACTCGCCGAGGCCCGCCGCACGCTCGTGCTCCTTGCGCAGCAGGCACGCGCCGAGCTCGCCGCCGACGGTGGTGAGTCCGGGAGCGCGCGGGTCGCAGAGCTCCTCGAGCTGCGCGCTGGCGACAGCGACGTCACGTTGTCGGTAGCGGTGGCGCCGCTCGGGGAGGTGCGGGCACGTTTTCATGCCGAGCACCTCAGGCGCTTCGGTTTCGAGGCGCGGGCCCTCGAGGTCGTCATCGAGGCGCTGCGTGTCGAGGCACGCGCCCCCTCGGTCGAGGCGAGCACGCTCGCGATCCCGCCAGCCGCCGCGCTCGCCGCCGTGCCACAGCAGGTACGCGCCTGGTTCGGCAGCTGGCGCGAGGTGCCGCTGGTGTCGATGAGCGCATTGCGCGGGGAGTTGCAGGGACCGGCGCTGATCGTCGAGCCCAACAGCACCGTGGTGCTGGAGGCAGGCTGGCGGGCACGACCGCTCGCAGGCGGCGAGCTGCTGCTCGAGGACGAAGGTGGCGCAGGCAGTGTGGCGGCGGCGGCCGCCGATCCGGCCCGCATCGAGATCTTCAACAACCTGTTCATGCACATCGCTGCGCAGATGGGCGAGGTACTCAAGGCGACCGCGCAGTCGGTGAACATCCGCGAGCGGCTCGACTACTCGTGCGCGCTGTTCGACAGCCAGGGGGCGCTGGTGGCCAACGCGCCGCACATGCCCGTGCACCTGGGTTCCATGGGTGCGAGCGTCCGCGCCGTGATCCGCGCCCGCGACGCCAGGCTCTTCCCCGGCGACGCCTGGCTCCTCAACAGCCCCTATCACGGTGGCACGCATCTCCCCGACATGACCGTAGTGACACCGGTGTTCACCGCCGGGCGCGAGCAGCCGGACTTTTTCGTCGCCTCGCGCGCGCATCACGCCGACATTGGCGGCATGACCCCGGGGTCCATGCCCCCTTTCAGCCGCAGCATCGAGGAGGAAGGCATACTGTTCGAGTGCTTCCACCTGGTGGAGCGCGGCACCCTGCGCGAGGGCGAGCTGCGCGCGCACCTTGCCGCGGGTCGCTGGCCGGCGCGGAATCCCTCCCAGAATGTCGCGGACGTCCGCGCCCAGCTCGCCGCCAACGCGCGCGGCTGTGCCGAGATCGAGCGCGCCGTGCGCCGTCACGGTCTCGCCACGGTGCACGAGTACATGCATCACGTGCAGCAGAATGCCGCGCACTGCGTGCGGCGCGCCATCGCCAGGCTGCGGACCGGGAGTTTCCGCTACGAGCTCGATGACGGCTCGGAGGTCATGGTACGCATCGACATCGACCCGGCGCAGCAACGCGCGCGCGTGGATTTCACCGGCACCTCCGCGCAGGGCGCGCACAACTTCAACGCGCCGCGGGCGGTATGCACGGCCGCGGTGCTGTACGTGTTCCGCACGCTGATCGATGAGCCGATCCCACTGAATGAAGGATGTCTCGCCCCGCTCGACATCGTGATTCCGCCCGGCTCGATGCTCGACCCGCGCGCGCCGGCGGCCGTGGCGGCCGGTAACGTGGAAACCTCGCAGTGCATCGTCGATGCGCTCTATGGTGCGCTCGGCGTGCTGGCCGCTTCGCAGGGGACCATGAACAACCTGACCTTCGGGGACGCGCGGCTGCAGTACTACGAGACCATTGCCGGTGGCGCGGGCGCAGGCCCGGACTTCGATGGCTGCGATGCCGTGCAGACCCACATGACCAACTCGCGCCTCACGGATCCGGAAATCCTGGAAGCGCAGTTTCCGGTGTTAGTGGTCGAGTTCGCGATCCGCCGCGGCTCCGGCGGCGCCGGCCGGCACCACGGCGGTGACGGGATCGTGCGCCGGCTCCGCTTCCGCAGCGCTCTCTCGGGGGCGCTGCTGGCCAACCATCGCCGCATCGCACCATTCGGCGTCGCCGGCGCTTCAGACGGCGCGCCGGGGGCCGCCCGCATCCGCCGCGTCGATGGCAACGTGGAGCCGCTCGGTGCCACGGCGCGGTTCGAGGTGGCGCCGGGCGATGAGCTCACTATCCTTACTCCCGGCGGCGGCGGCTTCGGCGCCCCCTGACGGTGTGCTCCTTCGCGCTCTTTTCGCCGGCGAAAGCCGCGCCTTTCGCCGGCGGGTCATGACGGAACTACTGGGTGGGCCCGGCTGAAAAGGGCCGTCCGGCCCTTTTCAGCCCCTTAGAATAGAAGTCTCGATCTCCCACTCCACACGTTGCTTCGAAGTCGCCGAGCGGTTCACGGACACGGGACGCACGCGGCTGGCGCCGGCGCGGTGCGTCACCAGCCAGGTGTCGAACTCGCCGGGCTTGCTGGTCGCGAAACCGAACAGCAGGTTGAAATTGCCCTCGGCGAGGGTCTGCGGTCGATTGACGCGCTCATCGGCGATGGCGAAGTGCGAGTCTTCGGCGGCGCCCCCCGCGAACGCCCCCTGCGCGGCGAGCGCTTCGAGAAAACCCTCCACCTGCTCCTGGGCGCGCTGCCAGGTCGCGGGCCCGTTGTGCTCCAGCAGTACCCAGCGGGTGCCCTGTTCGATACTCGCGGCCACGAACAGCGCCAGGCGTCGGGCCGACAGATATCTCCAGTCCGAGGCACCGCTGCCGCCAAGTGCGAGCGTGCGCGGACTGACCCCGCTCCGCGGTCCGCTGCGCACTGCCAGCAGCGTGTTCACGCCCGCCTGCGCAAGGCGCGCGCGGTCTGCCTCCGAGACCGGCACGGCGGGCCGCAGCCCCGGACGCAGAATCGCCTCCTCGCTTTCCGCCGCTGTCCACACCGGCCAGACCTCGTCCGAGCGCGCGATCATCCCCGCCGCTGCGCCGCAGGAGCCGAAGGTCTCGACACGCCCGCGCAGCCGGTCGAAGGCCTGCACGCGCGGGAAGTACATGAGGGCGCTGTCGCTGCGAAACGGCCAGGTGCGCAGGGCCTCGAGGGCCGCCCGCGCCGAGGTCCAGGCCGCCGGCGGGTCGACCAGAAGCAGTGCGTGATGCTCGCGGCAGACGCGCGCCGCTACCAGCAGTGTCGAGAGCCCGACGTCCCGGTCGCGCGAGAGCGGCGGGATGCACAACAGGTTGAAGTCCATCGCCCCGCCGAGCGCGAACAGCCCGGTACCGCTGCCGGCGGTGCCGATGACGTCGTAATCGGTGACGGGCGCGCCGTCG
>DASQRV010000409.1:0-5841 GCA_035642735.1 Steroidobacteraceae bacterium | reverse complement strand
ACTCGGCGCACAGCTTGCCATCGCGCTCGAGTTATGCGAGCGCTTCGGCTTCTATTCGCTGCTGTCACTGCTCGCGCTGTTTCTCTCGGCCGACCGCAGCGCCGGGGGATTTGGCTGGGATCGCACTCCGGCACTGACGCTGCTTGGCGTCTACAGCGGACTGATGTACGCGTTGCCGGTCGTCGGCGGATGGGTCGCGGATCGGCTGCTCGGCCATCGTCGCGCCCTGATCGTCGGTGGCTCGATGATGTGCCTGGGGTATGTGCTGCTCATGTCGCCGGCCCTGCTGCCGCGCCTGCTCGAAGTCCTGGGTCAGCCGGGCGCCACCGCGCGGCTGGCAGCGATCACGGCGCCGCTCGGAACCTGGCACGTGCCTGCGGGGCTGACACCCGCGGCGGCGCATCTCTACCTCGCGGTGAGCGCGGCCTTCTGGACCGCCATCGTGCTGCTCGTGGCCGGCAACTCGTTTTTCAAGTCCACGCTCGTGGTTGTGCTCGGTGACAACTTCGAGGGTGATGACGGGGTTCGCGAGACCGCGTACGCCTACTACTACACCAGCATCAACGTTGGTGGGCTCCTCGCGGGGTTCGTCGCCGGCGCGGTCGCCGTGGCGTACGGTTGGGCGGCCGCCTTCGGCATCTCGGCGCTGGCGGTCGGCGCTGCGCTCGCGGTCTACATCGGCTTGAGTGGCGGACTGCCGGGCCGTCGCACCGGTGCCGGTGCGGCAATGACCGCTTCCCCGGCGTCGCCGCTGGAGAGTGCGGCCGGCAAGCGGCTGTTCATCCTCGCCGTGTTCGCCGCCTTGCTGCTGATTTACTCGATCGGCTCGTTCCAGCTCTATGGCGTGATGTCGCTCTTCCTCGAGCACGACGTCGATCGACGCGTGGGTTCCTTCACCATTCCCACGCAATGGTTTACCTCGGTCGACTCCGCTGCGCTCATCATCGCGGCGCCCGCATTCGCGGCCCTGTGGACGTGGCTGGCCCGGCGCGGTCGCGAGCCTGACATCCTGCACAAGTATGCGATCGCGCTGGCACTCGGCGCGGCGGGGCTGCTGCTTTTCGCCGCGGTTGCACGGCCGCATCCCGCAGACAGTGCGCCGGGTTGGATTCTGCCCGCGATCGGCATCACCGTGCAGGCGACCGGGGAAGTGGCCGCGTGGACGGCGAGCTACGGTCTCGTCTACCGCCTTGCGCCGAAGCGCTGGGCCTCCGCGGTGATGGGCGCTTTCTATGCCTCGACGCTGGGTCTCGGAGCGTACCTCGCGGGAGTGCTCGGAAGGTTCGCGCAGCCCTGGGGAGAAGGGCACTACTTCCTGGTGTTCGGCGTCGTCACCGCCGCCGCCGCGATCGTCGCGCTTCTCATCGGGCGGCCGCTGCGTCAGATGGCGACGGCGAGCGGCGCGGCGCTTCGGGTGAGGACCGGACAATGACCCGCATCGCGGACTCGCCCGGGACTTAGGCAACAGGGGGCCCTCTCATGATTCGTAGGCTCGTGCGCGTGATGCTCCTCGGCGGCTGCGCTGTGGCAGCCGCCGCCGAATCCCCGCAACTTTCGGTGACGCCCGCAACCGGCCCCGTGGACGCGCCGTTTCACGTCGCGCTGCGGAACGTCCTGCCCGGCACTCGCGTCAGGGTGAGCGCTTCGCGGCCGGATGCCCGCTCCCGCGAGTGGACCGCGGTCGGCGAGTACCTGGCCGATGCGGCAGGAACGATAGACGTCGACGTGTCACCTTCGCTCTGGGGCAGCTACACGGGGGTGAGCCCACATGCCCTGTGGTGCTCGGCGCTCCCCGTCGCGCCGGACAAATTGAAAGAGTATCTCGCCGATCTGCAGAAGCATCCGGAGCTCGGAACCGCGCCGTATCTGGATGTCGGCGCGCTCTATACGGTCTCCGTCGCCGCCAGCGTCGACGGCAAGGTGATCGCTACCGCCACCGCCACGCGCAGCTATGCGAACGGCATCGTGCCCGAGGAGGTCACTGCCTCGGGCGGCGTGCGCGGCCGGTTCTTCCCGGCGCGATCCGGGGTCACCCCCGGCGTGCCCGTCGTCGTTCTGGCCGGCTCCGGGGGCGGATTGCCCGAGGCGCAGGCCGCCTTACTCGCAAGCCACGGCTACCCGGCGCTCGCACAGGGCATCTTCGGCTACAAGGATCTGCCCTCGACCTTGCGCGAGATCCCGCTCGAGACCTTCCGTGCGGGGGCGCAGTGGCTGAAGCAGCGCACCGGCGCTGAGCGCGTCGCCATCATGGGGACCTCGCGCGGCTCGGAGGGTGCGGGACTTGCGGCGAGCTACTTCCCGGATGAGTTCTCGGCCGCGATCGTCTACGTCCCTTCTCTCCTGACGAACGGTGCCTTTGGCCCGGGTATTACCGATGTGGTGGCGGCCTGGACGTACGCCGGCAAACCCCTCGCCGCCGATCACGGCGAGACTGACTCGAACAACGGCGGTGACGCTGCGCACTCGGAGGAGCCACCCGGGTTCATCGGTACTCCGTACTACCTCAAGACCTGGAGCGATCCTGCTGTATCGGCAGCGGTCGGCATCCCGTACGAGAGAATGCGCGGCCCCGTGTTGGCCATCGCCGGAGGCGCCGATGAGATGTGGCCCTCGTTCATCGGCGCGGAGCAGATTCGCAGGCGTCTCACCGAGCACGGCAAGGCCGACCAGGTCGAGGTCCACGTCTATCCAGGCGCCGGGCACATGGTGTCGCGCGTCGGCACCGGTGGGCCGCTCTCGAGCTTCGTCTTCCACCCGGTCGCCAAGGACTTCGAAGCGACCGGCGGCCTCCCGAATGCGAACTGCGAGGGGTCCTTCGATGCGTGGGAGAAGGTGCTGGCGTTCCTCGCGAAGGTGCCGGCGCGCTAGCCGCTCAGGCGCCGAAGACGATGGTGTGGCCGATGAGCTCGTCGTAGCAATGGATCGCGTTCCCTGAGCGATGGAATGACACGCGTTGCTGTGCGAGCCAGGCTGCGCATCGATCGAGGTCGCGCACCTGCAGCTCGAGGCTCGCGAGCCGCGGCTTCGCCACCGCCGCGGGCAACGCGGCATCCCCGAAGCGCCCGCGATAACTCTGCGCCGAATCGTAAGTGATCGCGGGCTCGAGGCCCCCGCCTGCGCCGAGGAGTGGCTCGAAGCCCCGGCGGGCCTCATCGGCGCTCGGTCCAACGACCTGCATGGCCCGGATCCGGAACGCACCGTTCGGGTGGTCGCGCGGCTCGCGTGGCCACACGAACTCCGGGGTGAGGTGCTGACAGAAGAAGAGATAGGCATCGACCGGGGCCGGGGGCTCGAGCACCGCGGTGCGAAAGCGGGCGGTCTGCCACTCGCCATCGATCCTGACCGGGCGGGTGAACATCTCGGGCTCACCGGATTCGAACCCGAGAGTGCGCGCGTTCCCTGCGTCGCGGTCGGCATCGCTCGTGCGCAACGCACACCCGGCGAGGCCGCTGCCGCGCGCCGCGAGCGCCGCGTTCTCGGGCGTCGCGACATCGACGGCGAGGAGCTCCCAGTAGCAGCGCCCGAAGAAGGCCAGATGGTTGGAGGTGCCGCGCCCGGGATGCTCGCCGCGCTCGGTCAGATCGAAGCCCATGCGGGTGAGCGAGGCGCGCGCGCCCTCGCGGTCCCGGGTGAGGCTGATCAGGTGATCGATGTTGAAGGCCACGGCGCTACGCGCTGTTGAGAGGAGAGGCGCGGGCGTGCCGCGCCGCTCAGGTGCGCTTCCACTGCCGCGGCGAGCATCCGTAGTAGCGCTTGAATGCGCAGCTGAAGTTCGCCGGGTAGTCGTAGCCGACGCGATAGGCGATCTCCGCCACGCTGAACTCGCGCTCCACCAGCAGCTGCGCGGTCGCCTCCATGCGTCGCTGCAGGATGTAGGCGTAGATCGTCATCTGGAATGTCTGCTTGAAGCCGGCCTTGAGCTTCGTCTGGTTCATCCCGACCATGCGCGCGAGCTGCGGGATCGTGGGCGGGGAGGCGTAGTGCTGTGCGAGATGGTCGCGCGCCCCGTGAATGCGCTTCAGATCGCGCGGCGCGATGCTCGCCGCGTGCTCGTGCGGATCGCGCATCGAGAGCTCGGTCACGGTGTGGCAGAGCAGCTGCATGGCGAGCGCCTCGAGATAGACGGTGCGGACCGCCGGCAGCACCGTGAAGCGTGAGGCATCGATCCACTGCGCGGCCCGCAGGAGTTCGGGAGTGAGGTGAATCTTCACAGCGAGACCCGCGGATCCAGCGCGAACGCTCAGCGCCCGCAGCGGATACGGTGCTTCACCGGGTGCGAAGCCGAGCCGCGTGAGCAATTCCGGCGCGCAGTGCAGCACCACGAGCCGCGTCGCCGCGCCGGCGGCAATCGCATAACCGCCGCCGCGCTCACCGGTGCAGACGTGCAGCTGCGCATGCGGTCCCTGCAGCATCACCTCGCCATCGGCTCGCAGCAGTTTCCCGGCGAGCAGCACCCGCACCTTGAAGAAGCGGCCGCCCTCTACCGAGATCCAGTGATCGCGCCGGTAAGTGGCGTCGGTGATGGAAAGGGACAGCTCGTCGCTGAGTTGGAAGTAGTCCCAGTATCCCTCGCCATCCTCGCTCGAGAGGTACTCGCGCACGGCACGATGGCCATGCGGACGGGTGTCCTGGCCCTTCCCGGAGTGGCGCGCCGCCTCGGGCGCAGCGCGGCCGATCAGCGCATCGAGAACCGAGCGGTAGGTGCTCCAGGACAGCCCGGCGATGGGCCGGTCCGAGACCACCAGGTCGGTGGCGTCGGGCCGCAGGGCGCTGTCAGCCGGACGAGAACTCAGCATCGTCATCGGGGCTCGCGTGGCTCGTTCAGATCGACTCTATGGTAAGCCCCGCCTGAAGCCAAGCCTCATGCCTTTTAGGTCTATGAGGCTTCCTTTTTCGTAAGAGTATCGTCTGCCACCATCTTTCCGGCGCGGAAAGTTCGGCTACCCTCGCAGCCGCATGATCCAGCGTCGGGCATCAGAATGAGAGCGCTCCTCACTGTTGGTCACGGCGGGCGCGACCAATTGCAGCTCGCCACCGACTTCCCCGCCCCCAGGGCGGCGCCGGGAGAGGTGGTGCTCAGGGTGGCCGCCACCGCCGTCAACTACCACGACATCTTCACCCGCCGCGGGATGCCGGGGATCAGGATTCCGTTGCCGGTGATCGTCGGCTCCGACATCGCGGGGGAGATCACCGAGCTCGGACGCGGGGTGACCGGCTGGCAGATCGGGAGCCGCGTGCTCGTCGATCCGGTGTTCCGCGACGGGGAACGTCACGGCATGATCGGGGAGACCGTGCACGGCGGGCGCGCCGAGTATGTCGCGGTTCCCGCCGCGCAGCTGGTGGCGGTCCCGGACGCGGTGTCGCTCGAGGACGCGGCCAGCCTGCCGCTCGCCTACGGCACCGCCTGGCGGATGCTCGTCACCCAGGGCCATCTCGCTCGCGGCGAGAAGGTCCTCGTTCTGGGCGCGAGCGGCGGTGTCGGTGTCGCCTGCGTGCAGCTCGCGAAGCTCCTCGGCGCGGAAGTCATCGCCTGCACGAGCTCGGCGACCAAAGAGAAGCACCTGACCGATCTCGGCGCCGACCACACGGTGAACTACAGCGCGGAGAGTTTCGTCGAGGCGGTGAAGCGGCTCTATGGCAAGCCCCGCGTCGGGGGCGGCGGCGGGGTGGACGTGGCGGTGAATTTCACAGGTGGCGACACCTGGCGTGATACGCAGCGCACCGTGACCCGCGGCGGGCGCATCCTCACCTGCGGGGCGACAGCGGGGTTCGAGGTGATCACCGATGCGCGTTATCTGTGGACCTTCGAGCACCACTACGTCGGCTCGAACGGCTGGTCCG
>DASQRV010000408.1:0-4524 GCA_035642735.1 Steroidobacteraceae bacterium | reverse complement strand
CGCTTGCCCTGCGTCCACGGCTCATCGAGCAGCGCCAGCGGGACGACCGTGCTCTTACCCGCGCCGGGCGGCGCTTCGAGCACGGCGGAGGTGTGCGTCCTCAGGGCATCGAGCAGCGCCGGCAGCGCTGCATCGATTGGCAGCCCGGATCTCACCAGATGCGCACGCGCTCATCCGTCGGCAGGTAGAGCTTCTGTCCGGGGCGCACGTCGAAGGCGCTGTACCAGCGGTCGATGTTGCGCACCACGCCGTTGATGCGGAACTGCGCCGGACTGTGCGGGTCGCTCGTGACCTGCGAGCGCAGGTTTTCATCGCGCTGCTTCTCGCGCCACAGCTGTGCCCAGGAGAGGAAGAAGCGCTGGTCACCGCTGAGGCCGGCGAGAACCGGGGCCGGCTTGCCGTGCAGCGAGCGGTGGTACGCATCGTTGGCGACCGACAGGCCGCCGAGATCGCCGATGTTCTCGCCGAGCGTCAGGCGGCCGTTGACATTGAGCCCGGGAAGCACCGTGTAGGTATCGTATTGAGCCGCCAGCCGATCGACGCGCGCGTGGAAGGCATCGGTGTCCTGCTGCTGCCACCAGGTGTGCAGCACTCCGCGCGCGTCGGACTTCGAGCCCTGGTCATCGAAGCCGTGGCCCATCTCGTGGCCGATCACGCCACCGACCGCGCCGTAGTTGACCGCGGCATCCGCGTGTGGATCGAAAAAGGGCGGCTGGAGGATGGCGGCCGGAAACACTACTTCGTTGAAGGTCGGGTTGTAGTAGGCATTGATGGTCTGCGGCGTCATGCCCCACTCGCCGCGATCGGTGGGTCCGCCGAGCTGCTTGAGCTGGCGCTGCCACTCGAAGCTCTCGGCGCGCTCGACGTTACCGAAGGCGTCGCCGGGCTTGATCGTGAGCGCCGAGTAGTCGCGCCACTTATCCGGGTAGCCGATCTTCGGGTGAAAGGCCGCGAGCTTCTCCAGCGCGACTTTCTTCGTCGCCGCCGACATCCACGGCAGGTTCTCGATGTGCTCCCGGTAAGCGGCGCGCAGATTCTCCACCAGCTCGAGCATCTGCGCCTTGGAGGGCGGCGGGAAATAACGCTGCACGTACAGCTCGCCCGCCGCCTCCCCGAGCGCACCGTCGACGGCGCTCACCGCCCGTTTCCAGCGCGCCTGTTGCTGCTCCTGTCCGTGCAGGGCACGGCGGTAGAAGTCGAACACCTCGTCATCGAAGGCTTTCGGCAGCACCTCGGCGTTGCCGGCGAGATAGTGATAGGTGAGGTACGACTGCCAGCGCTCCACCGGCGTCTTCTCGAACAGCGCCGCGAGCGACTGCACGGCGTCGGGCTCGCGCACGATGAAACGCGGTTGCGCCTCGAGTCCCGCGCCGGTGAGCAGCGCCGGCCACGGGAAGCCGGGTGCGAACGCGGGCAGCTCCTCGCGTGCGTGCGGGTTGTAGGTCAGGTCGCGCTCGCGGCGCTTGGCGCGCGGCCACTGCGCCCTGGCGATCTGGGTCTCGATCTCGAGGATCGACTTCGCCGCCTCCGCTCCATCGGTGCGGCCCGCGAGTTTCAACAGCCGCTCGATGTGCGCGGCGTACTTGGCACGCAGCTCGGTGTAGACCGGCTCGTCCTTCAGGTAGTAGTCGCGATCGGGCATGCCGAGCCCGCTCTGCGCGATCAACACCATGTAGTGGTCGGGATCCTTCTCATCGGGTGCGATGCCGAACGCGACGGGCGTCGTGAGCCGCAGGTCCTGCCGGCCCATCAAGCGCGCGAGATCCTCGTGCGACCTGGCGGCGGCAATGGCCTCGAGCCCGGCGCGCGCCGGCGCGAGTCCCGCCCGGTCGATAGCGTCGGTGTCGAGATAGGCGCGGTAGAAGTCGCCGAGCTTCTGTTCGTTGCTGCCCGCGGGACTGTCCTTGGGGAGTCCTTCGAGAATCCCGCGTACCTGCTGCAGCGAGCGCTCGCGCAGCATGACGAAGGTGCCCCAGGAGGCCCGGTCCGGCGGAATCTGTACCGTGTCCAGCCAGTGGCCGTTGGCATGGCGCGCGAAATCGTCGCCGGGTTTGACGCTCGGGTCCCCGCCCTCGAGGTCCAGGCCGAAGCTGCCGATCTGCGCCTGTCCGGACGTCGCGGACGACGGCGGGGGGCTAGGGGCGGTGGCGGCCATGGCGAGGGCAGCGGTGCAGCCGGCGAGCAGCGCGGCGGTGAGCGTTCGGTTCAAGATGTTATCGACTCCGTGTGAGGTCTCAGGTTCCGGTAATCGACTCCGTATGAGGTCTTAGGTTCCGGCGCGCCACACGCCCCAGGCGAACAGCAGCCAGGCGGCGATCCAGGCGAGCCCACCGAGCGGCGTGAGTACGCCGAGCGCACGCGGCGCGCCGAGGGCGAGCGCGTACAGGCTCCCGGAGAACAGGATGATGCCGCTCACGATCAGCGCCGCCGCGGCACGGAGCGCGCCGGCGGCGCGCGACAAGCCGCCGCCGCCTTCCAGAAGCCGCAGAGTCAGCCCTACGCCGATCAGCCAGAGGGCCTGGAAGAAGTGATAGCGCACGGCCGTATCCCACAGCTGCAGCCGCTCGGCCGAAAGCTGGCCCTTGAGAGCGTGGGCGCCGAAGGCGCCACATACGGTCGCGAGCGCGAGCAGCACGCCCGCGGATGCGAGCGCCCGGGTGCTAGTCACCGCGCGGGCCGAGCAGCGGCTTGATCAGGTCCAGCGGCAGCGGAAAGACAATGAGCTGCGTGCGCTCGTGCGCGATGTCGGCGAGGGTCTGCAGATAGCGCAACTGCATGGCGCTCGGCTGGGCCGAGAGCGCGCTCGCCGCCTCGACCAGCGTGGCGGCCGCCTGCTTCTCGCCCTCGGCGTTGATGATCTTGGCTCGGCGGGTGCGCTCGGCCTCGGCCTGCTTCGCCATGGCGCGGACCATGCTCTCATCGAGGTCGACGTCCTTGATCTCGACGGTCGAGACCTTGATGCCCCAGGCCTCGGTGCTCTGATCGAGGATGCGCTGCAGATCGGTATTGAGCTTGTCACGCTGGGACAGCAGGTCGTCCATCTCGTGCTGGCCGACCACCGAGCGCAGCGTGGTCTGCGCCACCTGGCTGGTGGCATCGAATGCGTTCGCCACCTGGATGATGGCCTTGCCGGGATCGACGATGCGAAAGTAGACGACCGCGTTCACCTTGACGGAGACATTGTCGCGCGTGATCACATCCTGCTTCGGCACGCTGAGCACGATGACCCGCAGATCCACCTTGCGCATGCGCTGCACCACCGGGTAGATGAGCACCAGGCCCGGTCCCTTGATGCCGGTGAAGCGCCCGAGCGTGAATACGACTGCGCGCTCGTACTCGTTCAGCACGTTGATGGCGCTGAACAGCAGCACGATGATCAGGATGACGATGGCGATCACGAACGGCATGAGGGGCTCCGGGGTGGCGGCGCGCTTACTGCGGCTCGACCCATAATGTTAGACCTTCTACCTTCACGATGCGCGCCGCATCGCCCGCGCGCAGCGGGCGTTCGCTGCGCGCGTTCCACAGCTCACCGCCGTAGCGCACCTTGCCCTTGCCGGTGAAATCCGCCACCACTTCGGTGCTGGCGCCGATCATCCCCTGCGCTCCCGTGGCGACCGGGTGGCGCATGGCGCGGCTCGCCATGTAGACAATGAAGGCGACCATCAGCGCCCCCACCGTGGCGATGGCGGCGATCAGCGGCCGCCCGACGCTCAGGCCCGGCACGTCGGTGTCGAAGAGGATGAGCGAGCCGACGACGAACGCAATGATCCCGCCGATGCCGAGCGAGCCGTAGGTCGGAAAGAAGAACTCCGCGATGATCATGGCGGTGCCCACCGCCACCAGTGCCAGTCCGGCGTAGTTCACCGACAGGATCTGGAACGCGAACAGCGCGATCAGCAGACAGATGGCGCCCACCACACCGGGCAGCACCGCACCGGGATTGTAACCTTCCAGCAGCAGCCCCCAGATGCCGATGACCATCAGCCCGTACGCCACCGTCGGGTTGGTGATCACCGCCAGCAGCTGGGTGCGCCAGTCCGGCTTCATCCGCACTACGGTGAGACCGTGCGTGGCGAGCTTCTCGGTGCGGTTCTCGATACGCACCTCGCGCCCATCGATCTGGGCGAGCAGATCAGGCATGTCGCGCGCGATCAGGTCGATCACTTTCTGGTCGAGCGCTGCATTCGCGGAAAGACTCGCGGCGCCACGCACCGCCTTCTCGGCCCACTCGGCGTTGCGTCCGCGGAGCTCCGCGAGGCCTCGGATGTAGGCGACCGCATCGTTCACCACCTTGCGCTCCATGGCGCTGTGCGGTGCCGGCTCGCCCTCGGCGGCACCTCCCGAGGGCGGCTTACCCGCACCTGGGTTGGTCTTGTCGTTGCCCGAGTCGCCGCCGCCGGCTCCCGAGTCGGGCTTCTCCCCGGGGTGCGCACCTCCCGCCCCCGGCAGCGGCACCGAGCCCGGTTCGGGCTCACCACCGATCGGCACCGGGGTCGCCGCGCCGAGGTTGGTCGCCGGCGC
>DASQRV010000407.1:0-2555 GCA_035642735.1 Steroidobacteraceae bacterium | reverse complement strand
CTCGCCTCGCGCCGCGAAGTGGAAGCCTGGATCCGCGCCGGCCGGCTCACGATCAACGGCGCCGTGGCCACGCTCGGGGCGCGGGTCGGTCCGGGCGATGAGCTGCGGCTCGATGGACGCGCGGTGCATGCGCGCGCCCCGGCGGGCGTCCGGGCATTCCTCTGTCACCGCTCCCCCGGCGAGCCGCTTGGGGAGCCGAGCGGCGCAGCGGCGCCAGCGCCCGGCGAGCGCGCGGCGATGCTCGGACGGCTGCCGCGCCGCCTCGGCCGGCGCTTCATCGCGGTGAGCCCCATGCCGCGACCCGATGGGGGACTCGAGCTCGTCACGAGCGATGGTGAGCTCGCCGCGCAACTGCAGCGCGGCGTGCACGCGTTCTCGAGCGAGTTCGGCGTGCGCGTGCGCGGCGAGCTCAGCGACACGCAGCGCCAGGGAATTCTCGGTGGCGAGCTCGACAGCGGCGCGCACCTCGCCATCGAGCGCTGCGACGCGGCGGGCGGTGAGGGCGCCAACCGCTGGTACCAGATCGCGGCACGCGGGGCGAGCGGTCGCGAGGTGCGTCAGCTCGTGGAACGCCAGGGTGCACTCGTCAGCCGGGTGCTGCGCACCCGCCTTGGGCCGCTCGCGCTCGAACGCTCGCTGGCGCGCGGGCGCTTCCGCGAGCTCTCTCAGGAAGAGCTGCGCGCGCTGTTGTCGGGGGCGGAAGCCGTTGCCGCCGGAGATGGCGGGGCAGGCGGCTGAGCATCGAACGCCCGGCCCGTGACGCCACGGCTCGCCGGACCCAAAAGCGCGATGTAGGGAGCGGTCAGCGCCTCGGGCAGCGGCACCTGCGAGAAGTCCTCGGCCGGATACGCCTGGCGACGCATGGCGGTGCGCGCGCGTCCCGGGTTGAGCGTGTTCACCCGCACGTGGCTGATGCCCTCGAGCTCATCGGCCAGCACCTGCGAGAGGCCCTCGAGCGCAAACTTCGAGACCGCGTAAGCACCCCAGTAGGCGCGGCCGCGGCGGCCGACGCTGCTGGCGGTGAACACGACCGACGCGTCGGCGGATTTTTTCAACGCCGGCAGCAGCACCTGCGTCAGAACGAACGCCGCGGTCACATTCACGTGCAACACGCGACACCAGGTCGGCACGTCGTAATGCTCGATGGGCGTCAGCGTGCCGAGCAGGCCGGCGTTGTGCAGCAGGCCATCGAGGCGGCCGTAACGCTCGAGCAGCGCATCCGCCAGCGCGTCGTAGTCGCGCGCCACGGCGCTCTCGAGGTCGAGCGGCGCAATGCTCGCCTCGGGCGAACCTGCCGCCGCGATCTCCCCGTGTACGGCCTCGAGCTTCGCCACGTCGCGTCCGATCAGCACCACGTTCGCCTGGCAGCGGGCGCAGGCGAGCGCCACCGCACGGCCGACACCGGAGCCCGCGCCGCTGATGGCGACTACGCGCCCGGCGAGCTCGGCGGGAGCAGGAACGTGATCACGTGGCTCGAACACTCGATTCGCCTCCGGTGTTGGGTTCACAGGTCAGTGCCTCCCAAGGGCCGCTGCGCGTCCACGCGCCGCGCCACGCGCCATGCACGCCAGCCATCGAGTGGCGCGTGATGGTCGCGCGCGGTGTCCGCCTGCGGCAAGCGCTGCTCCGCGCGCGCGGAACCTGCGCAGGCGAGGGTAGCCCACACGATGAGGCCGCGCAGCGGCGGCCGTGCCGCAGGTGGCAGTGCGTCGAGCGCCGCGCCGAGCGATGCGCGCACCTCGCGGTGGCGATGGCGCAGCAGCTCCGCGAGCGCCGCGGGCCATGGCGGGTGCGCGAGGCTCTCGGGCGGGAGGTGGACGCGTTCCAGCTCATCGAGCGGCAGGCGCAGCCTCCCGGCGCGCGCATCCGCAGCGAGCGCGAGCAGCAGCTCGATCTCGCGCAGGCTCACCCCGAGGGCGCGCGCCTGCGTCGCCGGCGCATCAGGCGAGGCGAGCGAGACGAGCGGGGCGATCATCGCGGCACTCCAGCGCTCGCAGTATCCGGTGAGCTCGCGCCGGGTGTCGAAGGTGGCGCACGAGAGGTCCCAGTCCGCGGTGTCCACGAAGCCCGCCAGCGCGGCGAGCGGCGCCGTCCCGAGCGGCGCGAGGAGCGCGGCGAGCTCGCGTGTGAGAGGGTGGGCCGGGCTTCCCCGTGCCGTGCGGTCGCATTCCTCGCGCCACCACGCGAGGCGTGTATGCGCTACCTGGTGATCGAGGCCCGGACGAAGACTCACGCCGATCTCGCGCTCGAGCGAAGAGAGTGCTACGAGTACCGGCCGCAGTACCGTTGAAGAGTAGAGCCGGGCGAGGCTGCGCGTCGGCGACAGCTCAGGCGGCCGCATCGCCCGGGGTCGACCCAGAGGGCGAGGCGGTGGGCGGGGCCGGCGATTCCGCGACACTCGGCGCGCCGCTGTTGCGCACCAGCTGTCCGATCGGCTCGAGCGGCGCGAGCGGGGCGTCGGCCGTGACGCCGAGCTCGGCGAAGCGCCGCGCCTGGGGCAGAACCGCGCGCTCGAGGGAGCCCACTGCCGCGTTGTACGCCTCGACGGCCGTAGC
>DASQRV010000406.1:0-3636 GCA_035642735.1 Steroidobacteraceae bacterium | reverse complement strand
CCGTGGGGCGAGGTCGTGCCGTCGTTGCAGACCACCGGCCCGCCCCCGCTGGCGGGCGAGGAGCTCGCGGCCGCCGGTGCCGCGGGCGCCGCTGCCGCCGCCGGCGCGCTGGACGAGCCGCCGCTGGCGGAGGCGGACTTGTTCACTCCGCCATGACCGCTGCAGGCACCGCGACCGCCGTGGGGCGAGGTCGTGCCGTCGTTGCAGACCACCGGCCCGCTGGATGTACTCTGCGCCGACGAGACGGCCGGCGCCGCGAGCAGCACTGCAGCGAACACGGCGCTCAAGCTGAGACCACTGAATCTTGTTTTCGTGAGATTCATTGCAGTTACCCCCTTTCAAGCCACCGCTCAGATTATCGGCGGGCAGAATACCCCAATCGTCGCCGGCGCTGGTACGTGGCCCGGACGTAGTACGCTTGGGCTGAAGCTCAAGGAGGATTCAAGCCGATGAACCGCACCGCAGCAACCCTCAGCCTGCTCCTGCTCGTCTGTGCCGCGCCGGCACACGCCGACTGGATGGAGCGCACCGAAGCCATCATGGGCACGCGCTGCTACGTGGAGTTGTGGGCGGACGATTCGGTGAAGGGCAACGACGCCATCGACGCGGTCATGGCCGAGCTGCGCCGCATCGACGATCTCATGAGCCACTACAAGCCCGAGAGCCAGCTGTCGCAGATCAACCAGTACGCCAACGAGCGAGCGGTGCAGGTGGACAAGGAGCTGTTCGACCTCATCAAGCTCACCACGCACTATTCGCAGATCACCGAGGGTGCATTCGACATCACCTACGCGAGCGTCGGCTACCTCTACGATTACCCGCGTCACATCCGCCCGACCGAGGAGCAAATCCGCGAGAAGCTGCCGTCAGTCAACTGGCGCAACATGCTCCTCGATGAGGAGCATCACACGGTGCGCTTCGAGCACCCGGGCATGCGCATCGACCTCGGTGGAATCGGCAAGGGCTACGCGGTCGATCGCGGCATCGACATCCTCAAAGCGCGCGGTATCGACCGCGCCCTGGTCACGGCGGGCGGCGACAGCCGCATCATCGGCGACCGCATGGGCCGCCCGTGGCTGGTCGCGGTCCGCCACCCGGACAACCCGAACAAGGTGGTGACGCGCATACCGCTGTCGGATTCGGCGGTGTCCACCTCCGGCGATTACGAGCGCTATTTCGACGAGGGTGGGGTGCGCTACCACCACATCATCGACCCGCGCACCGGTCACTCGGCGAGCAAGGTGCGCAGCGCCACCATCCTCGCGCCGACCGCCACGCAGACCGACGGCATGTCGAAGACGGCCTTCGTGCTCGGGCCCGAGAAGGCGCTCGAGATCATCAACCGCATGCCCGAGTACGACGCGGTGTTCGTCCTGCCGGACGGGCGGGTGCTGTACTCGAACGGACTGCGGCCGGCGGCGCAGCGGCCGCGGGGGGCACCCCCGGCGCCTACTGCCGCGAGCTCTGCCCGGCCTTGAGCAGCGCGTCGACTTCGACTTCCGCCGCCAGCCAGTCCTCGGTTTCCTGTCCAGGCACGAAGCCGCGCCGCTCCGCGCGCAGGTAGGCGGCTTCGGCGATCAGCGCGCGGCGCGCTTCCGGAGTGAGCTTCGCACGCGGCGGCATTACGACCGGCGGTGACTTGCGCGGGCTCGCCGCGCGGCTCGTGGCCTTGTCGACGAGCGGCGCGGGATCGGCGGGGTTGACAGCATCGGGCAATCGACCTTTGGCCATCGGTTCCTCCTGGGCAAGCAGTACGGCGCACTTTGCGCGCGTCGCCGGAGCAGGCGCAAGCACCGAAGTCCATCGCGGTGTCCGCGGAAGGTGTCCGCACGGTGTCCGGCCGTCCGCAGCGCGGACGCAGTGTGGCTCCGGACTCCCCTGAGCTCGGCGCGCAATTTGCAGTGTGCTCAGGCGCTTGGCCGGCGCCGACGCCTGTGCGACGTCGCTGGCACAACAGATGCACAGACCGCACTGCATGAAGCTCGCACAGCTGAAGAAATTTCCTGCCACCGATCCGCACTCCACCGCCGACGGCGCGCCCATGCGCGGCACGGAGGGCCAGGACGCACCGCTCTCGACCCGCCTGTCCGTGTGGCGGCGTCACCGCGTGGCACTGGCGCTCGGCGGCAGCGCGCTCGTGGTACTCCTGCTGCTCGGCTTTGCGCTCAAGGGCTGGCTTGGCACCGGGCAAGTGATCGCGCGCGAGCGGTTGCGGTTCGCGACGGTGACGCGCGGACACTTCGTGCGCGATGCGGCCGCCGAGGGCACCGTGGTCGCGGCCGTCAGCCCGACACTCTTCGCGATCGCCCCGGGCACCGTGAGCTACGCGGTGCGCGCGGGCGATCCGGTGAGCAAAGGCCAGGTGCTCGCCACGCTTGACAGCCCCGATCTCACCAACGAGCTGCAGCGCGAGCAGGCGACCCTCGATAGCCTCGATGCCGCCCTCGCCCGGCAGCAGATCGAGATTCGCCGCCAGATCCTCACCGACCAGCAGCACGCCGACCTCACGCGAGTCGCGATCGACGCCGCCGAGCGCGAGCTGAAGCGCTCGCAATGGGCATGGGACCAGCGCGTCATCAGCGAGCGCGACTACACGCGCGCCCAGGATGAGGTCTCGACCGCGAGGCTGAACTTCGATCACGCGCGCGACACCGCCGCCCTGGAGCGGGACAGCCTCGCGCTCGAGCTGCGCACGCGGCGCCTCGAGCGCGACCGCCAGGCGCTCACCGTCGCCGCGCTCGAAGAGCGCGTCGCGCAGCTCGCGGTGCGCTCGCCGGTCGATGGCATGGTGGCAAATCTCGCCCAGGCGCAGCGCACGCGCGTCGCGGCCGCTGCGCCGCTCCTTACCGTGGTGGACTTGTCGGCGTTCGAGATCGAGTTCCAGGTGAGCGAGACCTATGCGCGCGACATCAAGCCCGGCATGCAGGCGGAGGTCACGGTCGAGGGCCGCGACGTCCCCGGCACCGTCACCGCGATCGCCCCCGAGGTGCGCCAGAATCTGGTCACGGGGCGCGTGAAGTTCAGCGGCGGCCAGCCGCCGGGGTTGCGGCAGAACCAGCGCACCGCGGTTCGCATCGTGCTCGATGAGCGCGATGGCGTGCTGAAATTCGAGCGCAGCTCGTTCATCGACGAAGGCGCGCGCTCGCTGTACGTGGTACGCGGCTCACACGCGCTACGCGTGCCTGTCGTGCTCGGCGCCGCCTCCCTCACGGAGGCCGAGGTGCTCCGCGGCTTGGACGTGGGCGATGAGGTGGTGATCTCGGACATGCGCGATGCCAACCGCGCCGCCGAGGTCGCCGTCGGCAACTGAACCTGAGGGAAGCTTCGAGGAAGACCACCATGCTCAAGATGCACGATGTCAGCAAGATCTACCGCACCGACCTCATCGAGACGTACGCGCTGCGCAGGTTCTCGCTCGAGGTCACGCCCGGGGAGTTCGTGGCGATCACCGGGCCTTCGGGCTCGGGCAAGACCACCTTCCTCAACGTGGCGGGACTGCTCGAGGAGTTCGACTCCGGCAGCTACCTGCTCGAGGGCCAGGATGTGCGGTCGCTTTCCGATGATGCGCGCTCGCGGCTCCGCAACGAGCGCATTGGCTTCATCTTTCAGAGCTTCAACCTCATCCCCGACCTCGAC
>DASQRV010000405.1:0-10433 GCA_035642735.1 Steroidobacteraceae bacterium | reverse complement strand
CGAGCCGGCGCCGCCCGCCGGCGCCCACGGCCCGTGGCGAGCCGCGCCGTGCGGTGGCCTCCCCGCTCGCGATCGTGATTCTCGCCGCCGGCGAGGGCAAGCGCATGAGGTCGGCGCTCCCCAAGGTGTTGCAGCCGTTCGCCGGCCGCCCGCTGCTGCAGCACGTGATCGACACCGCGCGCAGCCTCGCCCCGAGCGCCATCTACGTGGTGTATGGCCACGGCGGTGAGCGCGTGCGCAGCGCGCTCGGCAACGCGCCGGTCTCCTGGACGCTGCAGGGTGAGCAGCTCGGCACCGGGCACGCGCTGCTGCAGGCCATGCCGCAGATCCCCGACGATCACCGCGTGCTGGTGCTGTACGGCGATGTGCCGCTCATCCGCCGCGAGACGCTCGCGCAGCTCGCGGAGCTCGCCGGCACCTCGGGTCTCGGCCTGCTGACGGCACGGTACGAGGAGCCGCAGGGCTACGGGCGGATCGTACGCAACGCCCGCGGGCTGGTGCAGAGGATCGTCGAGCAGAAGGACGCGACCGCGAAACAGCTCGCGATCCGCGAGTGCAACACCGGAGTGCTCGTGGCCCCGGCGCGGCGGCTGCGCGGCTGGCTCGGCCGGCTGACCGCGGCCAACTCCCAGGGCGAGTACTACCTCACCGACGTCATCGCCATGGCGGTGAAGGAGCGGGTCGCGGTGCGGGCGCTGCTCGCGGCGGACGCGAGCGAGGTGCTCGGCGTGAACGACCGGGCGCAGCTCGCGCAGCTCGAGAGCGCCTTCCGCTCCCGCCGCGCGCGCGAGCTGCTGCTCGCAGGCGTGACGCTCGCCGACCCCGCGAGGGTCGATGTGCGCGGCACGCTCTCCCACGGGAGCGATGTGTTCGTCGACGTCAACGTGGTCTTCGAGGGACGCGTGGCGCTCGGCGACCGCGTGCACATCGGCGCCGGCTGCGTGGTGCGCGACAGCGAGATCGGCGCGGACACGCAGCTGCACCCGCACTGCGTGATCGAGGGCGCGGTGATCGGCGCCGGCTGCAGTATCGGCCCGTTCGCGCGGCTGCGGCCGACGGCCACCCTCGCCGCCGAAGTGCACATCGGTAATTTCGTCGAAGTGAAGAATTCGCAGCTCGGCGCGGGCTCGAAGGCGAACCATCTCGCCTACGTCGGCGATGCCGCGGTCGGCGAGCGCGTGAACATCGGCGCGGGCACCATCGTCGCCAACTACGACGGCGCGATGAAGCACCACACCACCATCGGCGATGACGTGCATACCGGCTCCAACAGCGTGCTGGTCGCGCCCATCATCGTCGGCGCCGGCGCCACCATCGCCGCCGGCTCCACCGTCACGAACTCGGTCCCGGCCGGCAAGCTCACCATCGCGCGCGCGCCGCAGGCGACCGTCGAAGGCTGGCAGCGGCCGGTGAAACCCGCAAAGTAACTGCGCGCGACTGACACGTTCCTGTAGTACTTGCGGACTACCGTTGCACCTCGCTCGATGAGAACGCGCCAAGGTGAAGGTTATGAGTGCGTTGGAACGTCAACGGGCGGAGTGGCTCGATGCGGGCTTCTGGGAGCGGCTCGAGCGGTTCGAGAGCCGGCATCGGCGCGCCCGGTCGGAGCACGAGCGGGCCGAACGTTGGATGCAGCGGCTTCCGCCGGGCGACGCGCGGGAGCTGCACGAGGCGTGGCAGCGCTACTGCGAAGTGATCGCAGAGCTCGACCAGGCCAGCGCTGAAGTCGAATCGCTGCGCACGTGCGCGAGCTGAGCCCGCCGGGACGAACGGTCAGGATCCTGTCGCGGCGCGCTCTGGAAGAGCTGAGCGCGCTGCAGGCGACCGTCCATGCGCTCGGTCCGCCCCGCAACGCCGCGCTGCGCATGTTCGTCGCCAGCCGCCACTCCACCACTCGCATCGCGCAGCACGAGTTCTGGCTCGAGTTCTCCTGGCTCGACCAGGAATACCGCGCCGCCGTGCGCCGGCTCGCTCAGTTCTGCCGCCTGCACCAGGACGGCTCGCCCCGCAGCCTGCGGCTGGTGAGCTGACCCCTCCCATATCCGCGCGCCACGCCCGCAGCGGCTGCCGGGCCGGGCCGGCGCAGCTCCAAGTGCCGGTTTCGTCGGGGAAATCGGCCTTTCGCACCCGTTTCGGGCACACTTACAGGTCCAGGACCAGTGCCCCGGCTCCCCGGGATCACCGAGGACGGAACCATGTGCGGAATCGTCGGAGCAGTCGCGGAGCGAAACGTCGTGCCGATCCTGATGGAGGGACTGCGGCGGCTCGAATATCGCGGCTACGACTCGGCCGGCATCGCAGTCCTCAACGGCTCGAAGCACCTCACCCGGCTGCGTACGGTCGGCAAGGTGCGCATGCTCGATGAGGCGCTCGACCATACCCCCACCGACGGCAAGATCGGCATCGCCCACACCCGCTGGGCGACCCACGGGGTGCCGAGCGAGCGCAACGCCCATCCGCACATCTCGCGCGACGGGCTCGCCATCGTGCACAACGGCATCATCGAGAACCACGAGGAGCTGCGGGCGGACCTGGTGCGGCGCGGCTACCGGTTCGCCTCCGAGACCGATACGGAGGTCATCGCCCACCGCGTGCACCTGCATCTGCAGACCCTGCACGACCTCTTCAAGGCGGTGCGCGCCACGGTGGCCGAGCTCGAGGGTGCCTATGCGCTCGTGGTGGTGAGCGAGCACGAGCCCGAACGGCTGATTCTCGCGCGCCAGGGCTGCCCGGTCGTCATCGGCCTCGGAGTGGACGAGAACTTCGTGGCCTCGGACGTCGCGGCGCTGCTGCCGGTGACGCGGCGCTTCATCTTCCTCGAGGAGGGCGATGTCGCCGAGGTGCGCCGCACGGCGGTGACCATCATCGACCGTAACGGTGCGCTTGTTACGCGCCCGGTGCGGGAGAGCGAGCTGTCGGCGAACGCCGCCGAGCGCGGCCCCTACCAGCACTTCATGCTCAAGGAGATCCACGAGCAGCCGCGCGCCATCGCCAACACGCTGCAGGAACGCGTCGCCAACGGGCGGCTGCTGGAAGCGGCGTTCGGCCCGGCCGCCAGCGAGGTCCTGCAGCGCACCCGCAACGTGCACATCGTCGCCTGCGGCACGAGCTATCACGCCGCCTGCGTCGCGCGCTACTTCATCGAGCAGATCTCCAAGGTTCCGTGCGCGGTGGACATCGCCAGCGAATACCGTTACCGCAAGCCGCTGGTGCCGGCGAACTCGCTGTTCGTCACCATCTCGCAATCGGGCGAGACCGCCGACACGCTCGCCGCGCTGCGCCTGGCGCGCCAGTCGGGTTACCTCTCCTCGCTCGCCATCTGCAACGTGCCGGAGAGCTCGCTCGTGCGTGAATCGGAGCTCGTCATGCTGACGCGCGCCGGACCCGAGATCGGGGTCGCCTCGACCAAGGCCTTCACGACCCAGCTCGCCGCACTCGGCATGCTCGTCGTGGCGCTCGCCCGCCACCAGGGTGCCGACGCCGAGCGCGAGCGTACCCTCGTCAGCCGTCTCATCGAGCTGCCGGCGCACGTCGAGCGCACCCTCGAGCTCGATCCGGTCATCCATCGTCTGGCGGAGCGCTTCGCCGACAAGCGCCATGCGCTGTTCCTCGGGCGCGGGGCGCTCTATCCGATCGCGCTGGAAGGGGCGCTCAAGCTGAAGGAGATCTCTTATATCCACGCCGAAGGCTACCCCGCCGGCGAGCTCAAGCACGGGCCGCTCGCGCTGGTGGACGCGGACATGCCGGTGGTGGCCGTCGCTCCCAACAACGACCTGCTCGAGAAACTCAAGTCCAACCTGATGGAAGTCCGTGCGCGCGGCGGTGAGCTCTTCGTGTTCGCCGATCCCGAGTCCGGCATCGCCGCGAGCGATGGGGTCACGGTCATCGAGATGCCGCGGCAGGTTAGTTACGTGCAGGCACCCGTCGTCTACAGCATCCCGCTGCAGCTCCTCGCCTACCATGCGGCGATCCTCAAGGGGACCGACGTCGATCAGCCGCGCAATCTTGCCAAGAGCGTGACCGTGGAGTAACCGCCCGGGCTCGAAGGCCCGGCAGCGCAACCGCGGCCGCGTCGGCCCGGGCTGCGTCGCGTACGGACGGCGAGCAATCCCGCTGCGGTACGATCCCGATGTGACAAGAAGAACATCCCTCCCTGACATCCTCGCCGGCCTGTCGATCGCGGGGCTCCTGCTGCCGGAGGCGGTGGCCTACTCGAGCCTCGCGGGACTGCCGCCGCAGGCCGGCGTGATCGGCCTGTTTGCCGGGCTGACATGCTACGGCCTCATCGGTCGCAGCCGTTTCGCCATCGTGAGCGCGACCTCCTCATCCGCGGCGGTACTGGCGTCCGCCACCCTGGCACTCGGCGGCGGCGGCAGTGCCGAGCGGGTCGCGTTGGCTTCGCTCCTCGTGATCGGCACGGGACTGGCATTCGCGCTGTGCGCGGCGCTGCGGCTCGGGGCGATGTCGAGCGTGATCGCCCGCCCGGTGCTGCGCGGCTACACCTTCGGGCTGGCGCTGGTGATCGCCGTCAAGCAATGGCCGCGCCTGGTCAACGTGCCGGCGCACAGCAGCGACTTCTTTGCGCTCGTCCTCGAGCTCGCGCGCGACTATCGCGCCTGGCACCTGCCGAGTCTCGCTTGCGGCCTCGTGGCGCTCGCCGGGCTGTTCACGCTGGAGCGTGTCCCGCGGGTGCCGGGCACGCTCGTGGTCATCGTGGCAAGCATCCTGGCGGCGCCGCTGCTCGCGGCCCACGGCGTCGTGCTGACAGGCCCCATCCACCTCGCGCCCGCGATGCCGAGCTTCGCCCTACCGCCGGGCGCGCCCGCCCTGCAGCTCGTCGGATTCTCACTCGCGGTCATGTTCATCCTCTACGCCGAGTCCTACAGCTCGATCCGCACCTTCGCTCTCAAGCACGATGAGACGGTGCAGCCCAACCGTGACCTGTTGGCACTCGGGATCGCCAACCTCGTTGCGGGTCTGTTCCACGGCACCCCGGTGGGCGCCGGCTACTCGGCCACCTCGGCCAATGACGCCGCGGGCGCGCAGTCCCGTGTCGCGGGACTCACCGCGGCCGCAGTGGTGCTCGTGCTCGTGCTGGCGTTCCTCCCGTGGATCGAGCAGATACCCGAGCCCGCGCTGGCCGCGATCGTCATCCACGCGGTCAGCAGGTCGGTGCGCTTCTACGTGTTCCGCAACTACTTCCAGTGGCGGCGCGACCGCCTGGTGGCGGTCGCCGCGGTGCTGGCGGTGATGGTTCTCGGCGTGCTCAACGGTCTGCTCGCCGCGATCGCGCTCAGCATTGCGCTGCTGCTGCGCTCGCTGGCGCGGCCGACAGTGTCGGTCCTCGGGCGCATCGGTGAACACGACTTCGTGAACGTGGAGCGCTTTCCTGCCGCGAGACAGCTGCCGGGCGTGCTGGTGGTGCGTCCGGAAGTGCCGCTGTTCTTCGCCAATGCCGAGCCAGTGCTTGCCCAGGTGCGCGAGCGGGTGCTCGCGGCCCCAGCGGCCCGGGTCGTGGTGCTGAGCCTCGAAGAATCGCCGGACCTCGACAGCACCTCGCTCGAGGTACTCGGGGAACTCTGCAGCTGGCTGGCGGCCCGCGATGTCGAGCTGCGTCTCGCGCGGCTGAAGGATGCGGCCCGGGATGCCCTGGCGCGCTCCAACCTCACGCAGCTGCCGGCCGACGCGCTCCTCTACGCGAGCGTTGACGATGCCGTGCGCAAGCAGCGCGTGGCGCCCTAAAGCGAATCAACTACTTACAGGTTGGAAGTTACATCTCCGTCATGTCGGCCGTCGCCGATGGCGCGGCGTGTTACTCTTTTGGTTGAATGTCAGGCAGATGCGGGCTGGTCGGCCGCGGCTTCATGTGCCATGCAGCAGAACGAAGACCGTGTTGACCGCAGCGCCACGCCGCGTAAACGGACACGGAGGACACCATGGCGGACGATAAGACCCCGGCAGCCGACAACCCCTACACCCAGACATACGTCGTGCAGTCCGGCGACACGCTGTCGAAGATTGCCCAGAAGTATTACGGCGACGCCTCGCTGTACACCAAGATCTTTCAGGCGAACCGCGACGTGCTGAGCGATCCCAACAAAATCTCGCCAGGGCAGAAGCTGCGCATTCCCTGACTATCGCAACCACCTCAGGAGGAACTCAAAAATGAAGAAACTATCGTTTTGGGTACTGGCGATGCTGGCGGCCGTGATCATCACCGCCTGCGCGAACCAGCGGGCCGAGGCTGAGAAGGCGGTTACGGCGGCGGAGTCCTCGCTCACCAACATCCGCGACATGGCGACCCGCTATGCCCCGGACCAGATGCAGGCCGTCGACGCGCAACTCAACGGCGTCAAGGACAGCCTCGCGAAGGGCGATTACAAGGGCGTGATGGCCGCGATGCCGGCGCTCAACACCGCGATCAGCAACCTGAAGGACACTGCGACCGCCAACCAGCAGACGGCCGACGCCGCGTCCGCGAAGGCGAAAGACGCCTGGGGGCCGCTCAGCAGCGACGTTCCGAAGATGGTCGATGCGATCTCGAGCCGCGTCGACATCCTGTCGAAGTCGCACCACCTGCCCAAGGGCGTCACCAAGGACACGCTGGCTGCGGCCAAGTCGGGCCTGGACAGCATGAAATCGGCGTGGAGCGATGCTTCGAACGCGGCTACATCCGGCGACTACACCACCGCCGTGACCAAGGGTCAGGCGGTGAGGGATCAGGCATCCCAGATCATGCAGTCGCTCGGCATGAAGAGCTGAGGGTCGTTCAGTGACTACCGGCCGCCGCACCGCTGCCGTCGGTGAGGCGGCCGGTGAGATCGTAGGCATCCGCCGCCACGATCTCGACATCCGCGAATTCTCCCGCGCGTAACCGGGCGACGTTCTTCTCGATCCGCACGACCCCATCGATCTGTGGTGCCTCGGCCTGGCTGCGCGCGAGCGCGCCATTTTCCGTCACTTCGTCCACCAGCACGCGCACCCGCTGCCCGATGCGTGCGGCAAGCCGCCGCGCGCTGATGTCGGCCGCCCGCTCCATGAAGCGCGCGTAGCGCTCCTCCTGCAGCTGGGGGGCGATGTGGCCGGCAAGCGCGTTCGCGGCCGCACCCTCGACGGGGGAATACTTGAAGCAGCCGACGCGATCGAGCTGCGCCTCCTCGAGCCACGCGAGGAGCTCTGCGAACTCCGCCTCGGTCTCGCCGGGGAAGCCGACGATGAACGTGCTCCGCAGCGTGAGATCCGGGCAGTCGCGCCGCCAGGCACGGATGCGCGCCAGGGTGTCCTCGGCGTGCGCCGGACGGCGCATGCGCTTCAACACCGCGGGACTGCCGTGCTGGAACGGAATGTCGAGATAGGGCAGCACGCGCCGCTCGGCCATCAGCGCAATCACCCCATCTACGTGCGGGTACGGATAGACGTAATGCAGGCGCACCCACACCCCGAGCGCGCCGAGTGCGCGGGCGAGATCCATGAAGCGCGTCTGGTACGCGGTGCCGCGCCAGGTGCGCCGCGCGTAGCGCAGGTCCGCCCCATAGGCGCTCGTGTCCTGGGAGATGACCAGCAGCTCCTTCACTCCCGCGGCGGCGAGTCGCTCGGCCTCGCGCAGGACGTCGTCGATCGGGCGGCTCACGAGCCGGCCGCGCATCGCGGGAATGATGCAGAAGCTGCAGCGGTTGTTGCACCCTTCGGCGATCTTCAGGTACGCGTAGTGGCGGGGCGTCAGCCGTACACCCTGCGGCGGCAGCAGGTCGAAGAAGGGCTCGTGACGCGGCGGCAGGTGCTCGTGCACCGCGCCGACCACATCCTCGTAGGCGTGCGGTCCGGTCACCTTCAGCACCTGCGGGTGGCGCTCGAGAATGCGGTCGGGGCGTGCGCCGAGGCACCCGGTCACGATGACGCGCCCGTTCTGTGCGAGCGCCTCACCGATCGCCTCGAGGGACTCATCCACCGCAGCGTCGATGAAGCCACAGGTGTTCACGACCACCACGTCCGCGGCTTCATAGGTCGGTGAGACCTCGTAGCCTTCCGCGCGCAACTGCGTGAGTATCCGCTCCGAGTCCACCAGTGCCTTCGGGCAGCCGAGGCTCACGAAGCCGACGCGGGGGGCACGCGGCGCGTGCGCCGCGCGGGTCGTGCGCGGGCGGCGTGGCTCGCCACGATTTTTCGAGGAAACGGTCGAACGGCTCGGCATACCTGAACTGGCCTCGCGGCCGGGCACCTGAAAAAAAGGCGGCTATGCTAAAGCACCCCGGGAGATTTCGCTAACCGCGCCCGGTAGGCGCAATCCGACGGGCCAGAGGCGAGATCTCGCGGGGACCCCGCGGCGGCACCCCACGAAATTGCGCTTGTGAAGGATCATGAACTCGCGCCCATTGGCAAGACGCGCAATTTCGCGGGGACCCCGCCAGGCGCGCGGCGGCGGGGGGCGTCGCTCGGTGATTACTGCTGCGGCGAGCTCTGCGCGGGAGCGGTTGCCGCGGGCAGCGCGCCGGCGGTCCGCGGCGGATGTTGCACCCGGTGGAGTGCGTAGAAGACCAGCAGCACGATGAGCGGCATGACCAGCCACGGCCAGACTGCCGGCCGGCGTTCACTAGCGGCCATACATCCCCGTAAGCTTCGCCTCACCGAGCGCGTGCGCGCGCGCGTTGAAGCCGATCAGGGCGGCGCTTGCCCCCTGCGGCACCTCGAGCTTCGCCACCTTGAGCGCGTAGAGCGTGAAATTGTAGTGATGTGGGCTGCCCGGCGGCGGGCAGGGTCCACCGTACCCGACGCTGCCGTAGTCGTTGCGCCCCTGCACCGCCCCCGACGGCATCAGGCCTTTCTTCGGATCTCCCGCACCCACGGGAAGCGCGGCGCTGCCGGGTGGGATGTCGTGGACGACCCAATGCCACCAGCCGCTGCCGGTGGGCGCGTCCGGATCGTGCATCAACAGCGCGAAGCTCTGGGTACCGGCGGGTGCGCCGCTCCAGGCGAGCGCCGGCGATACGTTGCCGCCCTTGCAGCCGAACTCGTTGAAGACCTGGGCGTTGGCGATCGTACTGCCTTCGGTGAAGTCAGTGCTGGTCAGGCTGAACTTGGCCATGGCGCCCTCCGGAGCGGCGTGCGACCCCGCCGCGAACAAAGTCATCGCAGCGAGAGCGATCGTCGCGAGCCCGGCATGCACCGTCCACGCCATGGGTCTCATGGGTGTCGCTCCCGAATCCCGAGCCGGCCGACACCGGCGCGCTGCAGTGTGCAGCGCGCGGGGCGCGCAGTGCAAATCAGTGTTAGCGCCGGGCCGTCCGGCATCGATCACGATCGAGCGGGAGCGATGTCAGCCGCGGACCCAGTGGCCGGGCTCCATGCGCCAGCCGTTACCCACCGGGTGCCAGCCGTGCGCCACCCAACGGTAGCCGCGCCGCGGCGCCTGCCAGTAACCGGGATGCCAGGCGTAGCGGCCGCCTTCCCAGAACCATGCGCCGCCTACCCAGAAATATCCGGGAGCGGGAGCGACGCCCACCACTTCGACACGTACCGGGGGCGGGGCCTCCCAGGCGATGACGGCGTGATAGCCCGGAGCGGGCGCGACGACGCACGCAGATACCGCGACGGCGAGCAGCGCGCTCGCGACCGCCACCTTGACGGAAATGAGTTTCATCCAGCTGCCTCCTGTTGGTTCGCGCTCGGGTGCGGGAGCCTATGACACGAGCAACGCGCGACGGTGTTTCAGGCACACACACAACGAGACATCCACTTAACGCCTTCCCCGCCCTCAGTGGCAGGGCTTCCCGTCAACTGGAGGCCGGCGTTCCGGCCCGAGACGAGGATGTTGATGGCTGAGTTGATATCGCGATCATGCTGAACACCGCACTCAGAACATCTCCAGTCTCTCACTACGAGGCCCTCTCGACCTTGTGGGCCGCCGAGCGCACCGCACCCGGAACAGACCTGCGTGGTGAAGCGTTCGTCAACCTCGAGGTACTCGGCCCCGTGCCTCATGGCCTTGTAGCGGAGCTGGGATCGAAGCTGCGACCAGCTGGCATCGAGCACCGACTTCGCCATGCTGGTCCTGGCGAGTCTGCTGGCATTCACGTTGCCGACGCAGATGCGGCGGTTCTCGCGCACGAGCCGTGTAGACAGCTCGTGCAGGAAGTGCTTGCGGCTATTGGCGATCTTGGCGTTGATCGCCCGCGCTCTCACCTTTCGGCCGGCGCGTTGCGCGCTGGCGAGTTTCGCGGCGTAGCGGGCGAGGTGGCGCGGATTGGCGATCTTCTCGCCACTCGAGAGCACCGCGAGATCTTTCAGACCGAGGTCGATGCCGATCTCGCCCACGCCGCAGTCCTCACGCTCGGCGACTTCGACCTGGAGATTGAGATACCACCGTCCCTGGGCATCCTGCGCGAAGCTACCGCTCTTGATCATGCCGTCCACAGGACGACTCAACCACAGCCGAT
>DASQRV010000404.1:0-2847 GCA_035642735.1 Steroidobacteraceae bacterium | reverse complement strand
CTGGTCTCCGGCGGCGTGAAAATGCTGTGCGCTCCTCAAGGGCGCGCTACATTCTAATCAGCGCCCCCGATGGGCCGATGCCTCTTTTCGATGGGGCTATTCAATTTCTAGGCTGCCGGAGCCACCGCAACCGTGGAAGCTGCAACCCTATGAGTACCCCCGCCGTCCGGCGCGACCGGAGCGCCTGGGAACGCCTGTCTGCAAGCCTGCAGCCCGAGGGCCGGGCCATCATCGGCGGCCGTGCGGTGGCGGCGGCGGACGGGCGCGTGTTCGAGGACGTGAGCCCGATCGACGGCCGCACCATCGCCGAAGTGGCGCGCGGCGCGGCGGCCGATGTCGATGCCGCCGTCGCTTCTGCGCGGGCGAGCTTCGAGAGCGGTCCTTGGCGGCGTCTCGAACCGAGGGAGCGCAAGCGCATCCTGCGGCGCTTTGCCGAGGCCATCCGCGCGGACGTCGAGCACCTGGCGCTCCTCGAGACGCGCGATGTCGGCAAGCCAATCGCGAACTCATTGAGCGTCGATGTCGCCAACAGCGCCGACTGCATCGAGTACTACGCCGAGTTTGCCGACAAGCTCTATGACGAAGTCGCGCCGACAGGTGCCAACGACCTGGCGCTCATCCGCCGCGAGCCGCTCGGGGTGGTCGGCGCGATCGTCCCCTGGAACTATCCACTCATCATCAGCTGCTGGAAGGTGGGACCGGCGCTCCTGACCGGGAACTCGGTGGTGCTGAAGCCAGCCGAGCAGTCGCCGCTCTCCGCGATCCGCCTGGCGCAGCTCGCCCTCGAGGCGGGCGTGCCGCCGGGGACCTTCAACGTCGTGCCGGGCTATGGCGAGGAAGCCGGCAAGGCACTCGCACTGCACCGGGACGTCGATCTCATCACCTTCACGGGCTCGACCGAGGTCGGGCGGCTGATGCTGCGCTACGCGGCCGATTCCAATCTGAAGCGCGTGGCGCTCGAGCTCGGCGGCAAGACGCCACAGGTGGTGTTCGCGGACGCGGATCTCGAGGCGGCCGCCTCCGGCATCGCCTGGGGCGTCTACTACAACAGCGGCCAGACCTGTCACGCGGGCTCGCGGCTGATCGTGCACCGCGCGGTGCGCGAACCACTGCTGGAGGCCATCCGCCGCGTCACCGCCACCATCACTCTCGGACACCCGCTGGAGTCCGGGACGCAGATGGGTGCCCTCATCGATCAGGGACACATGAAGCGCGTGCTGGGCTACATCGAAGGCGGCGTGGCAGATGGCGCACGTCTGGCGCTCGGGGGCCATCAGGCGCTCAAGGACACGGGTGGCTTTTACGTCGAGGCGACCGTGCTCGACGGTGTACGGCCGGAAATGAAAGTCGCACGCGAGGAGATCTTCGGCCCGGTGCTCGCGGTGATGAGCTTCGAGGACGAGGCCGAGGCGCTGCGCCTCGCGAACGATACGCCCTACGGACTCGCCGCCGCGGTGTGGACGCAGGACATGAACGTCGCGCACCGGATGTCCGCCGCGCTGCGCGGCGGCACCGTGTGGGTGAACGCCTTCGACCGCTCCACCATGGCAACGCCCTTCGGCGGGTTCAAGCTCTCGGGGTTCGGGCGCGACCGCTCCCCGCATGCCATCGACAAGTACTGCGACCTGAAGACGATCTGGACGGCCTACGCGTGAGCTCAGCCGAGGGGCTTCCCGGCCATCTCGAGGTGCAGCCGGTCGCCGTGATACGGGTGCTGCGCGATCACCGCCTCGTTGAGCTCGACGCCGAGGCCGGGCTCGGTCGGCGGGATGACGTAGCCCGACTCCCAGCGAATCGGCTTCATCAGCACCTGCGCATGAAATCCCTGCCAGCGCTCGATGCCCTCGAGGATGAGGAAGTTCGGGCTGCAGGTTGCGAGCTGGATGTTGGCCGCGCCCACCACCGGGCCGCAGTAGAGGTGCGGCGCGAGCTGCACGTGATCGACCTCCGCGAGCGCGGCGATCTTCTTCGCCTCGAGAATGCCGCCGACCCTGCCGAGGTTCATCTGCAGGATCGCGGCGGCGCCCGCGCGCAGCAGGCGGGCAAAGTCGTACTTGGTCGCAAGGCGCTCGCCGGCCGCGATCGGGATGGAGGTCGCGCGCGCGACCTTGGCCATCTCCTCCGGCGCATCCGGCGGCACCGGCTCCTCGAACCAGAGCGGATCGTAGGGCTCGAGGCGCCGCGCGAGGCGGATCGCCCCGGCGGCGGTCATCTGCCCGTGGGTGCCGAAGAGCAGATCCGCCCGGGTGCCGACCGCAGCGCGCAGCTGCCGCATGAAACGCTCGCAAAGATCCAGCGCCGCGAGCGAAAGCTGCCGGCCATCGAACGCGGTGTAGGGACCAGCGGGATCGAATTTCAGCGCCGTGAAGCCCTGGGCGACGTACTCGGCCGCGCGCTCGGCGGCGAGATCGGGGTCCTGGTAGACGTCGGTCTTATCCCCGGGGCGCGCATAGATATATGTGTAGGAGCGCAGCCGCTCGTGCACCCGGCCGCCGAGGAGCTTGTACACCGGCTGCCCGGCTTCCTTGCCGATGATGTCCCAGCAGGCCATCTCGAGCGCCGACAGCACCGCCATCAGCGACAGGTCCGGATGCTGGGTGTAGCCGGCGCTGTAGACGCGCCGCCAGAGCGACTCGATGTCGTGCGGGTCCTGCTCGCGGAAATAGCGCTCGAAGATGTCCTCGATCATGCGCGTCACCACGCGCGGATGAAACGGCAGGCAATACGCCTCGCCGACCCCGTGCACGTTGTGATCGGTGGTCAGCTTGACGAACATGAAATAACGTCCGCCGACGCCGGGCTGCGGGTTGCCGGCGACGAAGGTGCGGATGTCAGTCAGCTTCATGT
>DASQRV010000403.1:0-4141 GCA_035642735.1 Steroidobacteraceae bacterium | reverse complement strand
AGTTGGCGGCGAGGCGTGCGATCGTCGCTGGGTCGCCCGTCAGCCCCTGGAACTGGGAATCGAAGGCGTGCACGTACAGCCCGAGCACCGGTGGGGTATCGCGCTGCGGGTCGACGCTGATGAACAGCACGCGCAGCCCCGCGATGGCGGCGCGCCGGCGCACCTGCGCGAGCTTCAGCAACGTCGTCGGACAGACATCGGGGCAGTGGGTGAAGCCGAAGAACACCAGCGTCGGGGCCCCGGCGAGATCACGGCGCGCGAAGGCGCTTCCGGCCGTGTCGGTGAGCTGAAAGTCGATGACCGGCTTCGCCTGCGGCAGCCAGGTACCGCTTGCCAGCTGCGGGGCTCCCCTGTCAAGTTGGCGGGCGATCCAGAACCCGGCAAGGCCGGCGCACAGGGCGGCAGCGGCGAGCAGCCAGCGGGCACGGAGCGAGGTCATCGGGGAATTATTTCACACACCTGCGCGCACCGGGCGCACGCGGCGCGGCACGCGGCCTGAACGCCGCGCCGTCACCGTGGGCGCACTCATCGCGCGTGGCGCGGCCCGCCTCGCGCGCGCGCGTATCTTCTTCGGCCACGGCACCGACAATGCCCACGATGAGTCCGCGGCGCTGGTGCTGCATGCTCTCGGCCTGCCGCACTCGGGGGGCGCCGCGCTCTGCCGTCGGCGGGTCGGTCGCGCGGCCGAGCAGAGCGTACGGCGGCTGCTCACGCGCCGTATCCGCGAGCGCATCCCCGCCGCGTACCTCACCGGTGTCACCTGGTTCGCCGGTGCGCGCATCGAGGTCGATTCCCGGGTGCTCATCCCGCGCTCGCCGATCGCCGAGCTCATCGAGCGGCGCTTCCTGCCCTGGATCGAGCCGGGCCGCGTGCGGCGCGTGCTCGATCTCGGGACCGGGTCCGGCTGCATCGCCATCGCGTGCGCGCGCGCCTTGCCGCGTGCACGCGTGGATGCCGTCGACATCTCGGACGATGCGCTCGAGGTGGCACGTCGCAACGTGCGCCGCAACCGCCTCACGGGCCGCGTGCGTCTCGTCAGATCCGACCACTTCGGCGCCCTCGGCGACGCCACCTACGATATCATCGTCGCCAATCCGCCCTACGTGGGGGCGCGCGAGCTGGCGGGTTTGCCGCCGGAGTACCGGCACGAGCCGCGCGTGGCGCTCGCGGCGGGGCGGTCCGGACTCTACTCGGTGAACATCATCCTGGCACAGGCGGCGAGACACCTGCGTCCGCGCGGGCTGCTCATCGTCGAGGTCGGCAACACCGAGCGCGCCGTGCGCCGCGCGTGGCGGCGGCTGCCGTTCACGTGGCTCGAGTTCGAGCGCGGCGGGGGCGGAGTGTTCCTGCTCACGCGCGAACAGCTGGAGGCACGCTAGCAGGCCCACGGGCTGGTCGGCACCAAACCAACATGTCCGGCAACACCATCGGCAAGCTCTTCACGGTCACGACTTTCGGCGAGAGCCATGGGCCCGCCATGGGCTGCATCGTCGATGGTTGCCCGCCCGGGCTGGCACTGAGCGAGGCGGACCTGCAGCAGGATGTCGATCGCCGCCGCACCGGCACCTCGCACTTCGTCAGTCAGCGCCGCGAGTCCGACCAGGTGCGCATCCTCTCGGGCGTCTTCGACGGGCGCACCACCGGCACACCGATCGGCATCCTCATCGAGAACACCGACGCCCGCTCGCGCGACTACGAGAAGATCAAGGATCGCTTCCGCCCGGGACACGCCGACTACGCCTACCAGCAGAAGTACGGCGTACGCGATTACCGCGGCGGCGGGCGCTCCTCGGCGCGCGAGACCGTCATGCGCACCGCCGCCGGTGCGATCGCACGCCGCTACCTGGCGATGCGCCTCGGCGTGCGCATCTACGGCTACCTGAGCCAGGTCGGGCCGCTCACGCTGGCGCCGGTGGATCCGGCGTTTGCGTATCAGAATCCATTTTTCTGTCCCGACCCGCAGCGCATCGCGGAGATCGAAGCGCTCATCTGGAAGGTGCGCGGCGAGGGCGACTCGATCGGGGCCCGGGTGACGGTCGTTGCGAGCGGCGTGCCGCCGGGACTCGGTGAGCCGGTGTTCGACCGGCTGGATGCCGACATCGCTCACGCACTCATGAGCATCAATGCCGTGAAGGCGGTCGAGCTCGGTGCCGGCGTCGGCAGCGCGCTGCAGCGCGGCAGCGAGCATCGCGATGAGCTCACGCCCGACGGCTTCCGCAGCAACAACGCCGGTGGCGTGCTCGGCGGCATTTCCTCCGGACAAGACGTCATCGCGCATCTGACGCTCAAGCCCACCTCCAGCATCCAGGTGCCGGGCAACACCATCGACGTGGCCGGCAAGCCTGTGGAGATCGTGACCACCGGGCGCCACGACCCGTGCGTCGGCCTGCGGGCGACGCCGATCGCCGAAGCCATGCTCGCGATCGTGCTCATGGACCACTACCTCCGTCAGCGCGCGCAGAATGCCGACGTGAAATCCGCAACTCCCGATATCACCGCACCGCGCGCCTGAGCGCACGGGCGCGCTCCCGGAAGGAGTGAATCTCGATGGACAGGCAGTTCGCCGTTGCAGTGGTGGGCGCCACGGGGCTCGTGGGCGAAATGATGATCAACGTGCTCGAGGAGCGCGCCTTTCCGGTCTCGCGGCTCTTCGCGCTGGCGAGCAACCGCTCACTCGGCCGCAGCGTCAGCTTTCGCGGGCAGAGCTACCCGGTGAGCGAGCTCGAGGGCTTCGACTTCGCGCAGTGCGACCTGGCGCTCTTCTCGGCCGGCGCCGCCATCTCGCGCGAGCACGCGCCGCGGGCCGCCGCCGCCGGCTGCATCGTCATCGACAACACCTCGGAGTTCCGCTACCAGGAGTCGGTGCCGCTCGTCGTGCCGGAGGTGAACCTGCGGGCGCTCGAGGGTTTCGGCAAGAGCGGCATCGTGGCGAACCCGAACTGCTCGACCATCCAGCTCGTCGTGGCGCTCAAGCCGCTGCACGATGAAGCGCACCTCGAGCGCATCGAGGTCGCCACCTACCAGTCGGTGTCGGGTGCCGGGCGCGAAGCGGTGGAAGAGCTGGCGCGGCAGTCGATTGCCGCACTGAGTGGCCAGGGGCCGCCGCCCACGCATGGCGGAACGAAACCGATTGCCTTCAACTGCGTGCCGCACATCGATGCCTTTGAGGACAACGGCTACACCCGCGAGGAGATGAAGATCGTGTGGGAGACCCGCAAGATCCTCGGCGAGCCACAGCTGCGTGTGAACGCGACGGCGGTGCGGGTGGCGGTGTTCTACGGGCATTCGGAGGTCGTGCACATCGACACCACACGCCCGCTCTCGGCCGTGCGCGCGCGCGAACTGCTGGAAAATGCGCCGGGCGTCACGGTTCTGGATGAGCGCCGACCGGGCGGGTACCCCACGGCGACTACCGAGGCAGCGAACCGCGACACAGTTTATGTCGGGAGAATCCGTGAAGATCTTGCCCCTGACCGGGGACTTAACTTATGGATTGTCGCCGACAACGTACGCAAAGGCGCCGCCACCAACAGCGTGCAGATCGCGGAGGCTTTGGTCCGCCGGCCTATTTAAGTTATATTGCCGCCGGGTTCGCGGGGGGTCGCAGTGCATGACCCACCTTCTTGTTTTGACTAGAGATTTAACGCATTTAATGCCTGCCGGGGTAACCTGATGATCGCCAAACGCTCCAGCCGGGCGCTGGCATTGCTGCTAGCCCTGCCGTCCGCCGCGTTTGCCCTGGGCCTGGGGGACATCCGTCTCCTCTCACCGCTCAATGCGCCCCTCGAGGCGGAGATCGACCTGGTCGATGTCACGCCGGAAGAGATGAGTACCGTGCAGGCCCAGATCGCTTCCCGCGACACCTTCGCCCGCTACGGCCTCGACTGGCCCCCGTACCTCTCCGGCGTGCAGGTAAAGACGGTGAAGACGGGCGACGGGCGCGAGGTGATCAAGCTCAAATCGACCGATCCCATCTCCGATCCCTTCCTGACGCTGCTCGTGGAAGTGAACTGGGCGCGCGGCAAGCTCGTGCGCGAGTACACCATGCTGCTGGATCCGCCGGTGTTCACACCCGGGCAGCCGAGGGTTGCGAGCACGCCAGTCAGTGCACCCGCTGTGGGCGGTGGCACGCACGAGGGCA
>DASQRV010000402.1:0-4003 GCA_035642735.1 Steroidobacteraceae bacterium | reverse complement strand
ACCACGAGCTCGAGACCGGGCAGCTGGTCGCGCTGCCGCATCCCTTCGGACCCGTGACCCGCTCGATCGGACTCACCGTGCGTCGCGACTGGCGACCGACGGAGGTGCAGGCGCAACTCGTCGAAGGACTGCGGCGACACGCCCGGGTGGCGTCGGCCGCCGCCCACGCCCGACGCGCCTGAGCGTCGCAGCGGTCGTGCCGGACGCTGACGGGACGCCTTGACCCGCGCCCGCGCCAAGTGGTACGTAACACTTACAAATTGGGGGGTCGGTCCGGATGACAGACGTCACCTTGTACCACTGGGAGCCGAACGCCAATTCCGGCAAGCCGATGCTGGCGCTGATGGAGAAGGGCGTGGCGTTCCACAGCCACTACCTTGACCTTCTCAGTTTCGATCAGCACCAGCCGGAGTATCTGGCCGTCAATCCGCAAGGGACGATCCCGGCGATGCTGCACGGGGAGCGGGTGCTCACCGAATCGACCGCGATCATGGAGTATGTCGATGAGGTGTTCGGAGGTCCGCGCCTCATGCCCGAAGATCCCCGCGACCGCTGGCGCGTGCGCTGGTGGATGAAGCTCATGGATCAGTGGCTGGGTCCGAGCTTCTCGATGATCGGCTGGAACGTGTTTGTTGGCCCGGCGGTGCGCGACAAGGACCCGAAGGAACTGCAGGCAGCCATCGAGCGGATTCCGCTGCCGGAGCGTCGCGTCGCGTGGCGCAAGGCGATCTCGGGGCAGTTCGGCGCGGAGGAGCTCGAGGAGTCCCGGCGGCGCGTGGCGCTCGGTATCCGCATGCTGGAAGAGGAGCTTGCCCGACGCCCCTGGCTCGCCAGCGATCAGTACAGCCTCGCCGACATCAACGGCTTCAATCTCGCGTACGCGCTGCCGGTTGTGTGGCCGGAGCTGTCCAACGACGAGCTGACGCCGCACATCCTGCGCTGGCTGCGAACCATCTACGCGCGTCCCGCCACGAAGGCCTGCTGGGCCATGGGAAGGACCAGCATGGCCAAACGCGTCGCGATCCTCGAGCAGCCGCATACGACGCCGGGGCAGCCGGCATGAGCACGACGCTCTATCACGGGGAACCGAACGGGCCTTCGCTCACCGTGCTGGCGACGCTTTTCGCGAAGGAGGTGCCGGCCGAGCTGGTGCGCATCGATCTCGCCCGGGGGGAGCGCCATGGGCTTCCCTGTGCGCGCGAGCCGCCGGTGGCGATGAGCATCGAGGGCGAGGGGCCGGTGCTCGTGGCCGATGGCGAAGCGATGACCGACTCGGTGTTCATCGCCTGTTATCTCGATGACGTGGGGCGAGGGCCGGCATTGCGTCCCGCCGATCCCTACGATCGCTGGCAGACGATGACGTGGTGCCGGCAGATGATCGAGCGCACCGCGCCCGCGGCCGCCTATCTCGGCTGCCGCGCGCACCCGCCCAGGGCGGACGCCGCGTTGCTGCCGCGGATCGGCAGTGTCGATTTGGGCGCGCGCTGGCAACAGATCCTGGCCGGCAACTTCTCTGAGGATCATCTCGGCGACAGCCGGACCAAAATCCGCCAGGCCGTCGACAAGATCGAGAAACGAATCGACGGCCGGCAGTGGCTGATGGGCACTTTCTCGATTGCGGATATCGAGAGCTACGCGTGGCTCGCCGGCATGGTGCCGCTCGTACCGGAGGCATTTGCGGCACGGCCGCGCACCGCGAGCTGGCTGGCGCGCGTCAAGGCCTCGCCCGCGGTCGCCAGGGCGTTGTCGCTGGCGCGCACGCCTGACCCGGCGGCGAGCTGGAGTGTAGGGCCGGAAATCAATCGCTGGGGCTGAAGGCAGCGGGGAAGGAAACGATGGCGATCAAACTCTACACGGCGGCGACACCCAACGGCTGGAAGATCTCGATCGCGCTGGAGGAGATGGGCCTGCCCTACGAGGTGCGGGTGATCGATTTCGCGAGCCAGGAGCAGAAGGCCGACTGGTACCTCGAGCTCAACCCGAACGGCCGCATTCCGACCCTTGATGACGACGGCTTCGTGGTGTTCGAGTCCGGCGCGATACTGGTATACCTGGCGGAGAAAACCGGCCGATTCCTGCCTCGCGACGTGCAGGGCCGCAGCCGCGTGATGCAGTGGCTCATGTTCCAGATGTCGGCGATCGGCCCCATGATGGGGCAGGCGAACGTGTTCCTGCGCTACTTCCCCGAGAAGATCCAGCCGGCGATCGACCGCTATCAGCGCGAGGTGCTGCGCCTGTTCGGGGTGCTCGACCGCCAGCTCGCGAGTCACGAGTACATCGCCGGGGAATACTCGATCGCGGACATGGCCCTGTGGCCGTGGGTGTCGGGCTACGAATGGTCCGGTGTCAGTATCGAGGGCTTCGCGAGCCTCGAGCGCTGGCTGGCGCTGCTTGCTGCACGGCCGGCCGTGCAGGCGGGGCGCGACGTGCCGATCAAGCGCGATCGTGAGGCCGAGATCGAGCAGGCCTTGAAGGCGGCGCCGAAGATGCTGGCGTGAGCGTGCGAAATGATTGATCTCGCCAAGGTGCGCGCCATCGACGTGCACGTGCACGCGGATGTCTCGTGCCACGATCCCGAGGATCCGGTGATGGGCCGGTTCTTCGATGCGGCGTCCGCCTACTTCAAGGCACCGCGCGAGCGGCCAAAGATTCCCGAGATCATCAGCCTGTACCGCGCGCAGCAGATCGCCTTCTGCCTGTTCACGGTCGACAGCGAGAGCAGCCTCGGCGCAAAGCGCGTCAGCAACTACGAGATCGCGGAGTACGCCGCGAAGAACGACGATATCGTCATTCCGTTCGCCTCGATCGATCCGCACAAAGGCCGCATGGGGGCGCGCGAGGCGCGCGACCTCATCGAGAACCACGGGGTGCGCGGCTTCAAGTTCCACCCGATCATGCAGGACATCCACCCCGCCGACCCCATCGCCTACCCGCTCTACGAGGTGATCGCCGCTCACAAGCTGCCGGCGATCTTCCACACCGGCCACTCGGGCATGGGCACGGGCCTTCCCGGCGGCGGCGGTGTGCGCCTCAAATGGGGTCAGCCGATGCTGATCGACGATGTCGCGGTGGATTTCCCCGCTATGAAGATCGTGCTGGCCCACCCGAGCTGGCCGTGGGTGGATGAGAGCCTGTCGATGGCGCTGCACAAGGACAACGTCTACATCGACCTCTCCGGGTGGAGCCCAAAGTACTTCCAGCCGCAGATCATCCAGTACGCCAACGGGCCGCTGAAGACCAAGATGATGTTTGGCTCGGACTTTCCGCTGATCCGCCCCGACAAGTGGCTGGAGGCGGCGCAGCAGGTCGGCTTCAAGGCCGAGGTGATGCCGGGCATCATGAAGGAAAATGCGGCGCGGCTCCTGGGGCTCAGGTGAGCGAGTTCGAGAACCGCCACGTGCTGGTGACCGGAGCTTCCAGCGGCATCGGCCTGGCCACCGCGCAGCTGCTCGCGCGCCGCGGTGCGCGCGTCTACCTGATTGCGCGTCGCGAGCGGCAGCTCGCGGCGGCCACCGAGGCCATCGCGCGCACGGGCGGCACCGCCGCGTACGCGGTCGCCGACGTAGCCGATCGCGCGGCGCTGCTCGGCGCGATCGATGCGGCCGAGGAGGTCTTCGGATCTGTGGCAGGGCTGTTCGCCAATGCCGGTGCCGGCGGGCGCTTCGCGCCGTTGACCGATTACGACGATGAGCTCTTCGACAGCGTGCTGCGCACCAACCTCATGAGCGTCTATTGGGCAATCAAACGCGTACTGCCGGCAATGGGCGCGCGCCGCGGTGGCAGCATCGTCGTCACCGGTAGCCTCGCCAGCGAGCGCGGCATGCCGAACAACGTCGCGTATGTCTCCTCGAAGCACGCCGTGCTGGGACTGGCGCGGGCGGCGGCCATCGAGGCGGCGCCCCGCAACGTGCGCATCAACTGCGTGCTGCCCGGACTGATCGAGACACCGATGCTCATGCAGCTCGACCCGAGCGCATCGGTCGAGGCGCTGCGCGAGCGGCTC